>NZ_JAKUFY010000013.1:0-78961 GCF_022663675.1 Bacillus cereus group sp. BfR-BA-01355 | reverse complement strand
GCACATATGCAAGTATTAAAGTCCAGAATTCATCTGGTAGCGTTTTGTACAATAAGGAAATTATGGGAAATAGACAACAAAATGCTGAAACCCAAACAGTACCTGTAAAAGTAGGAGATTATTTAGAATTCACTCATATAGAAGGGGAAGCAGCAAAGGAAAAAACACGCGCAACATTAACGAATCTTGAAAATAATAAAAATGAGACTATTGGAAAGTCAGCAAGGTATGAGGTTACAAAAGAGGGATTAAAGAAAGTAGAAAAAATGCCAGAGACAACAATTCTAGATGGAAAACAATTTGCATGGTCCCTAAAAGGATATAGTGATCGAGAAATTGCAAAAGTAGATTATAATAAAACAGCAGAAGAGCTGAAAATCAAATTAGAAGCTGGTGTGCCGCATTCTTATTTCAATAGCACATATGCAAGTATTAAAGTCCAGAATTCATCTGGTAGCGTTTTGTACAATAAGGAAATTATGGGAAATAGACAACAAAATGCTGAAACCCAAACAGTACCTGTAAAAGAGGGAGATTATATAGAATTTACTCATATAGAAGGGGAAGTGGCGAAGGAAAAAACACGAGCGACTTTAACTAACCTTGAGAATGGAAAACAGGAATATATAGGAAAGAAAAGAATATATCGGGTTACATCTACAGGTTTAATCAGACAATAGACGTATTAAAAAGTTGGGGGAATCCCCAACTTTTTTTATCATTTTAGTCAAGAGGATTCCTACTTCAAGGAATGCGAAGTGAGTAGGTGGAGATAAACTGGCTTCGAATAACGGATAGCAGGAAGCTTTATCAATAAGTATGCAAATATTTTAAAAACTAATTTTTATACAAAAAGTGTATACTTATGACAAAAAAGTTTCGTTAAACCAATAATTTTGTTTTGGGTAAATTTAAGGTGCGTAATTAATATGCATTTTTCGAGAAAAATGCATAATTATGTCAAATTTTCTTCATTTACATGACCATGAACGTGGTATAAAAATGAAGCATATCCAAAATTATTAAAGGAGCTGAAAAAATGATTAAAAAACTTATTATTGGTTCTATTTTTTTAGGAACAGCAATAGGAGTAAGTAAACCTGCATTTGCTTCAACAAATGATTCTCCATCACAGTTTCAAGATAGGGGAAATGCCCAAGTTCAATCAATACCATCACCATGGCAGTATTTAGGGCAAACCTCTAGGGAACTTCAAATTAAAACTAAGGATCCAAAAGTGCTTGCTTTTGAATTAGCAAAAGAGGCTCCATTTTACGAAGATGAATTAGTGGATGTGTGTTCTGCAATCTTAAGAGAAAATGTAAATGTAGTATATTGGACAAGTAAGGAATGGGCTAGATTTGAAGTAGGAAATTACGAGTTTAAACATGAAATGAAAATTTATAGAGATAAAGAACGTCAGCAATTAATTACTTCACTAGAATCATAAAAAAAATAGAAGCTATCTTTAGTAAGATATGCATCCAATGTAGACAGGAAAAGAAAGCACATAAAACTGTTTCGATATTGGAAAGTAAACTAAAAAAACAAGTATAATTACTTGTTTTTTTTAGGTACAGTAATTATTTAGAAGGCTTAGCTTGTGCATGGTCACCTACATTAATTGGATAACCATAATCCGCTCTACAACATGATTGGGATACAAAAGCTAGAAAGATATCAATCCATTTATTTTTAAATTGAATTAATATTCCTCCGTCATGGTATGATTCGTTATATTTTGAAAAATCATTTCACAAGCAATATGTAATACTTTATGGGAACATTATTAAATTTGAACGATATTAACAGAACTTTGTTGATAATTAGCTAAAAAAGTATTGTACGATTAAATACATTGTGTTACATTTGTGTTACAAAACTATTACTTAATGTTATTATTGTTTCGTTAATGTTTCTTGTTGTTTCTGTAATGTTACGAAATTTATAGATGTTTTATGTGTATAGGAGTGTGTGTAGTAAAGAGTCTGAGTTGAAAATAAGTGCACACCTTAAATTTCCTTTCTGTCTGAATGAAGAAGACTACCAACTAATTAAGGGGTTTAAAGTAAAAACTTTAAATAAAATGTGCTTCCTTTCCCACACACAATTTAGTACATATTTAAAGTACAGTCTAGTTGCTACACAGACTCTTGTACATATAAACATTAAGGTGAAATAGAGATAAGGATTTATTACATAAAAAGCATTACTTAGCTAAACGTAAAAATATTATCTGTGCATTTTGATAAAATGTTAAAATGCCTAGATGATATTTTTTAGAAGATTTCTTGGATATGTTTATGAATAACAATTTCTAATACTTAATGATTCTCTACTGCTGAAATATCCAATAATTTATGTAATTGGATTTATAAGGTGTATGTACATTCACTTATATAGGGAAAATGAGGTTTTTCATATGAAGTATAGTTATAAAGTTTTTATATTTATTTGGACAATTATTTTATTGTTTTTTCTACTTTATTATGGTTACAGTGAATTTTCCGACACCGAGCAGGTGCCAGTCATAACAATCAAAAAATAGAAGTGAAAAATATTGAGAAAACCAAATGAGATAAAAATAGATACAGTAGAAAGACTACTACAGGAAGTAATTAATCGTACGAAGTTAGATGAAATATTGGAAATAAAAAACTTTAATGGAAAATATGTTGATTGCTGCTTGGGGAGAAAATTGTAGATATCACAATTGGTATAAAGATATTCATGAGTTATTCAGAGGTTACGATTTACACTGCCTTAGGAAAAAAGGATAGGTTTCCGAGACACCCTTTATATTTAAGTAACGATTCAAGCTAATAGATTACATAAAATCAGAGCGGATTGTGCATCGTCTTATTCGAACTACAAGAAACCATAAACGAACAAGTAAAGCGGGACTTAGAGTAAACTGTAATGGTGAAACAGGAGGAGACGCATGGGTGTGGTGTTCAATTTGTCATGAAGAACATCCCGTTCTTTTCTGATATGTTTCAATATAATCAAGGAAACCCCTATCATTCCTTACCATTATGTCAGCACACATATATGGTATACGCTCATTTAACAGAGAATTATGTAGGGGAAGATTTATTTCTTCTGCAAAGTACTGCAGCATTCCATGATACAGGTAAACCGTTTTGCCGTGTATTTAAAAAGCTCAAAGGGTACCATTCGTATTATGGTCACGAATATGTCAGTACTCACATCGCTTGCCACTTTTTAATGGAACTTGGTTTCGAATAGGAGTTTATTGAGAAAGTATTAATGATTACAGAGTTTCATATGAAGATGTTACATGGCGGGGAAGAGGCAGCACGTGAAATCTATCATTACTGCGGTGATGAGATGCTTACGAAATTATATTTTTTCCGAGATGCAGATGCATTTGCGAAGTAGAGAAGGGAAAAAATGCTTGTAAATATCCACGAACATTGCACGTTCCTTGGTCGATAGGGGTAACAAGTGATGACCGTGTTCTACAAAATATGGACGGATTTGAAACTCAAGAAGTAATCGTACTAGAAAAGTTAGATGGTGAAAATACATCCCTTTATAAAGATGCTATTCATGCAAGGTCGTTATCAAGTGGTCATCACCCATCGAGAACATGGGTAAAAACGTTACAAGGAAGTATGGGGTATAGAATTCCAGAAGGATGGCGTATATGTGGTGAAAATGTATATGCTTGTCATAGCATTCACTACACAGCACTGACTTCCTATTTTTATGTCTTTTCAATATGGAATGAGAAAAATGAATGTTTATCGTGGGATGCAACAGTTGCATGGTGTAAAAAGTTAGGCCTTGCACACGTTCCAGTGTTATATCGTGGCCCCTATAATGAAAAGGTAATTCGTTCGTGCTACAACGGTACTTCACTCTTTGGAGGGATTCAGGAAGGGTATGTACTTAGATTAACGGATGCGTTTCACTATAATGATTTTTCAAAATCCGTAGGGAAATTTGTTCGAAAAGACCATGTGCAATCCAATCAGCACTGGATGACACATGCGGTTATCCCCAATAAATTAGCAAAATAAAAACACGCAATTCCAAATGGAACTGCGTGTTTTTTCGTTTTCTAACATCATTTGACGTTCATGTATGGTTACTCTTATCAGAGAATATACTCCCTAACACGGAAAACTATTAATTTATTAGTTTTTATTCGTAACTTTTAAAGTATCTAATACGACTTTAGTCGCGTCAGCAATAAGCTTATCATTATATTCTGCATCTTCTTTATCATGATTAGAAAGGATGGCAAGAACAATTGGCTTTTTGTTTGGTGGCCAAATAATCGCAATATCATTCCTTGTTCCATAAGATCCTGCGCCTGTTTTATCAGCTACTTCCCATCCTTTTGGTACGCCCGCACGAATCAACTTATCACCAGTCGTATTTCTCTTCATCCAATCTACTAATAATTCACGTTTCTCTGTTGGAAGTGCAGATCCTAATGTAAATGATTGAAGTGTCTTAGCGATCGCTTCTGGTGTACTGGTATCGCGCGTTTCTCCAGGATGTACTTCATTTAATTCAGGTTCAAATCGTTCAGATTTAGTAACCGTATCTCCCGTTTCTCTCAAGATTTTTTCAAATGCGGATGGACCACCTAATTTTTTAAGAATTAAATTATGTGCCGTACTGTCACTATATCGAACAGAAGCATCTGCAAGTTCTTTTAACGTCATTCCTGTATCCACATGCTTTTCTGTAATTGGATTATAATTAGAAAGGTCTTCACGCGTATACGTAATCCTTTCATCAAGAGCTTCTATTGAGTTCTGACGTAAAAGAGCTCCCGCTGCTAATGATTTAGATGTAGAGGCAAATGCAAAACGATCATTTGGATGATAAGCAACAGTTTGATTTGTACCTGTATCCAGAGCATAAATACCAAGCTTAGCATTATATTCTTTTTCAAGCTTAGCAAAAGAATCATGACCTGTATTTTCTTGTTTAATTTGCTTTATTTGTTTTGTTTGCTTAGGTGGTTCAGATGGAGTATTACTATTAGAACACCCTATTAGTGTTACACATGAAAGTAATACGACAGGTACAATCTTTTTGTAGGTAAAGAACTTGTTTAAAACGTACATGAATTTTCAACCTCTTTCAACAATATATGGATTTTGTTTTGGTATTTTAAATACCGATGTTAATTAAAGTGGGTGTTGGATACCAATACTTCTGAAGTTGAATTTTAACAGGATAAGCAGAACCAAAGCGTTTATATGAATGAACGGTTACTGTTTAGGGTGTTTCTTTTTTGCTTACACTTGTAATAGTTTACCTGTGAAAGTATTAAACTCGTAACATTTAAATGAAGTATTTCAATACACACTTTTTTTACATCACTTTACTTTTGGGAATAATAAGTCCTTTCATATTTTTAGGAATACACATAATAGACACTCTAAGTAATAAATTTGTTCCATTTTAACTTGGTGAACGGTAAAGAAAATACAATGAATTGTAAATGAAACCTGTACGGGAGTATAGTACAGTGCATATGAAAAACCCCTCAATGCTATCTCTGAAAAAATCATAATTCTCGGCTTTATAAACTGTATTTTCAAAAACATTGCGAGCTTGTAAGAAAAATGAAAGGTAATTCAATATGAGATAAACAACCTTACTACTACAATGAAAAACAGAATTATTCTTAAAAATCATGAGATACGATATCAAGTTATTTGCGTGTTTAATATATTTGACCAAATATTCCAGTTTCAATAGGAAAAGTCGAATCAGACCATTAACGAATGGTATATTATTCGTATTTTGGAAAAGTCAAAATGTAGACAAGCATCTTCTATCAAATCTCATTCTTAGTGTGTACATTTGGAGGGGATTTCTCATATGAAATTAGTAAAAGTAACAGATGTTAGTTAGGAGAAAGATGATAATGTTAACAAATTCTATGGGAAGGTGAAGAAAGAAGGTAGCGTAGGTCTATTCCTACGTGTATATCATTTAGATAAAAAAGGTGTAACAGCTTGGGAGGAAGTGCAGGAAGACGAGCTTCCTAAGAAAGTAAAAAAAACTAGGTGTGAAATAATCATTTATTTGTGATGGTGGATTCTCCTACGTCGAGGGTTTGCCGTTTTTTATTATATGTTATGTTGTAATTTTTTATATGAAGTATATTGAAAAGATAGGGTAGATCTTCTGGAATGATATTTCCATAATTAATAATTTGTACGTTAACCTTTCCATTATTACTAATTCCTTTTATATCAACAAATTTCCCCACATATCCCTTTGTACCAATATCTTTTAAAGTACGTATAAAAAATGCCCTTTATCTTATCTTTATCTTATCTTTACCTTATCTTTAAATTTTTATATTAAACTTGAAACCTTAAAGTATTGATGTTTGATTCTAAAAAGGGCGGGAGATAGATGTTCATTACATAGTTTGTAAATAACCAATTACCTTTGAAAAATTTAATTTTTTATACGAGGAGGAATATATGAAGGATACAAGTAAAAAACAAATTATAAAAGTGTTCCTTATTAGTATTTTAGGCTTAGGAATAATACTTGGAATGCTTTATTTTAATCATAAAACCAATATTCAACAAAATAAAGCACTAGCCACCGAAAAACGTGTATTGCAATATGAGTCTACCTTAAAAAAAGAATTAGAAAAATATAATTTAGGAGAGAAAACTGCAGTTTTATTAGGAATTATGTACCAAGAGAGTAGAGGTGAGGGAAACGACCCTATGCAGTCATCCGAATCACTTGGATTAAAACCAAATGAAATTCAAGAGACAAGCTTGAGCATTAAACAAGGGGTAAAACACTTTGCTAAAATGTACAAATATGGAACGGACAAGGATGTTAGCATGGATACAATTATTCAAAGCTATAATATGGGGCCAGGGTATATTGATTTTATTGCTAGTCAAGAAGTTAAACAACACTCGGAGGATTCAGCCAAAACGTTTTCTAAGATGAAGGTTGATCAAAATCCAGCGATGTATACTTGTGGTGGAAATAAAAATAATTTTAGGTATCCATATTGTTATGGTGATTTCACATATGCCACAAAGGTAAATGAAAAAACAAAACTTATTGAAGAACTTCTTCGAAATGTACATATCTCTTCTAAATAAGTTGCAGAATGAAATATAATGATACCATCAGTTATTAACAATAATATCTAAGAAAAAAACTACTTTCTTTCTTAATTCACACAATTTTCAAAAATAAATCCCGTGGATGTCAATATTTGTTATATAGTATATTTGTCAAAGCATTACCCCTAAAGTTTCTAAAGTCAAGCTGTAAGATAGTTTGTTTGTTTGGCCCGTATTTTCACCTTAAAATAAAAAAACTTGTAGAGATTCCTGCAAGTTCTTTTTGTTTTAAGGGTTAAAAGTGGATTTTAAATATAGTTGCAATTTTTTGAGGGGGAAAAGTAAATGTTTATAAAAACAGAAAGATTATTAATACGAAAATTTGAGTTCAAAGATTGGCAAGCTGTTCATGAGTATACATCAGATATCAATGTTATGAAATACATACCTGAAGGGGTTTTTACTGAAGAAAATACAAGGAACTTTGTGAATGAAAACATTGGTGAAAACGCTAAGAACTTTCCTGTAGTATTAATTAATAAAGATATTCTGATTGGTCATATAGTTTTTCATAAATATTTTGGTGAGCATACATATGAGATTGGTTGGGTGTTCAATCCAAAATACTTCAATAAAGGATATGCTTCTGAAGCAGCACAAGCTACATTGAAATATGGCTTTAAGGAAATGAAATTACATAGGATTATAGCTACATGTCAGCCACAAAATATTCCATCATATCGAGTAATGGAGAAGATTGGAATGAGAAGAGAAGGCTATTTTAGGAAGTGTATACCACATGGGAATGAATGGTGGGATGAATATTATTACGCTATTTTAGAAGAAGAGTAGTTTTTTAGAACGCACTATTTAAAACGGCAGATTAAAAACAAGTAGGTTATATTTCTTCTGCATATGTTATGAAAATAGTATAATTTAAGAACCCACAATGAAGATAATTACTGATAAAGATATGGTAGTGATGAGATCAGTTGTAGGTTTTGGTGCAAAAAAGTTATCAAACTTGGACATACTAATACTATTCCTCTACAAAGGCTTATAAACGGTATGAAAACAAAACAGTTGTTCAAGTGTAAGAATTTTGAGCCTAACTTTATTTTGTAAATAGTGAGATGATACATGCGGTACAACTTGAATCTTCGTAAAGAAGTATTTCTACATGTATATTACACTGAAAAAAAGTGCAATAGCTTGGGAAGATGTGAAGATAGACGAGTTTCAAACAAAAGTAAATGAAAAAATAAATATGAAATGATTAGTTACTTGGTGCGGATTATGTTGGTCAAGATAACAAAATGTATTCAGTTATTCCTGTTGGATGGGGTGAAAAAAATAATCTTTGGGCTGAAGAGAAAAACGTAGGCGTGCAATCTAATGAGAATAATCCAAATAATTACAAGCCTCAAATAAACGAAGGCAAGAATATTGAAACGAATGATAAGCCCGCATCTAGTACAGCAGGTATAAAGGCAGATAATAAGCCCGAAGAAGCTACTACCAATTGTAAACCTAATAATAAAGAAGTTGAACAATATCATAATAAGGAACAGCAACATAAGGAAGTAGAAGGATTTAAGCCGAGCGATGCAGACATGGAGCGTATTAAACGACAAGAAGACCGGTGGAATACACCATCAGGTGGTGTTGGTGCTACATGGCAAGAAGAAATGAAAAAACAGAAATAAAATAACATACCTATTATACGGATTAAGTGAATTTAAAGTGGAAAATTTATAGTCTTTATTATATTTCATTATATTCATTCTATAAAATTCAAAAAGATTTCCCAGCACCCTGTCTATTAAAAAACATTAATATTGTTTTTGATATTGTCTTATAAGAAGGAATTCATTTAAGATATTAATTGAAAATATTGATTGGGAGGATGTTAGAAATGGAATTAAATAATGTGGATGGAATTAGTATAGAAAAAAGTACAAGTATTAACATGGAAGAAATGGAGTTATTGTTACTAGCTGATCCCTCAACAGAAGTAGTTAATGGATATCTTAAAAAGGGAGATTGTTTTGTTTTAAAAAAAGGTGCTGTTACTGTAGGTATTATGATTTTAATTCCTACCCGAACAGAAACGATTGAGATTATAAATATAGCAGTTTCCGAAAAAGAGCAAGGAAAAGGATATGGGAAATATTTACTTGGGTTTGCTATAGACTATGCTAAAAAAGAAGAATATAAAACTATAGAAATAGGCACAGGAAATTCTAGTTTAATGCAACTAGGCCTTTATCAAAAATGTGGTTTTAGAATAACCAGTGTGGATAAGGACTTTTTCTTACGAAATTATAATGAAGAAATATATGAAAATGGTATTCAATGTATGGATATGATTAGGTTAACGCAAAATTTATAAAAATTATTTGTACATAAAAATCGCAACCCCCATTAAATGTAGAGGGTTGCAATTTTTTTGATGTAAAGCGTCATTATGATTTTTGGGTAGCATTAAGGAGTTTATGTATTTGAGAATTATTACAAAATCAACAAGTGTTAATAAATTCATCTGTTATGTCAACAATTTGAATATATTTCAAATTGTTTTTTATAATTCAGATAGATTTTTTTCCATTAATTTTAATGAAAAGTAAAAAATATGAAACTCATCCATTTTAGTTATGGTTAAATGTTCATTTAAATCACTAAAAAATGGGATTTATTGGATAATTATAAGCATAATTTTTTCTTTATTCAAGGATGAAAATCGTACTAAATGTAGATATAACAACTATTATATTGTTTTAATGATATAAAAATATTTGGTTTTTTAAAAAAAATTTTCTGAATTATAAATATTATTATATATTGAGAAAGTAAAAAAATAGAAAAATATCAATTAAATCCCAAAAAATAACGTGTGAATATTATAGATATAAATTACATCTTGATATTTCGCATGAATTTCTACAAATTTAGATGTTTATTAAATTAGGAGGATTGATAGTGCCAAAAATGTAGTTTGTTGCTAATTCAGTATTTTATATGCATCCATGGGATTTTAGAACGCACAGTTATTATTTGCTAGTAAGCATTTTAATATCAAATCTTTTGGGGAAGTGATAAGTAATGGTCACAGTATTAAATAATGAAACTAAAAGTTTATTAGTTGAAAAAATTGCAAATAAAAATGCGTGTATTGGATATGTAGGCCTAGGTTATGTTGGACTACCATCGGCTCTTAAATGTTTAGAAGTAGGTTATGCGGTAAGAGGTTTTGATAAAAACTCAGTAAAAATAAGAAAACTAGAACGTGGAATAAGCTATATCAGTGATATTCAAGATACTGAAATCCAAGATGCTTTACATACAAATAGATTTTTTGTTAGTACAGAAATGGATTATATAAACGAATGTGATGTTGTAGTTATATGTGTTCCTACACCATTAGAAAGAACTAGTAAACAACCAGATTTAACATATATTCATTCAGCAGTTGATGAAATAGTTAAATACATTAAAAAAGGTACATTAATTATCTTAGAAAGTAATACTTATCCAGGTACTACAAGAGAAGAAGTTTTATACAAATTAGAACAGAAAACTAATTTTAAAATTGGTGTAGATATATTTGTAGCATACTCTCCAGAGCGAATCGATCCTGCAAATCAATCGTTTTCAATTCAAGATATTATAAAAATCGTAGGTGGAGTTACATCTAATTGTACCGATTGTGCAGCAGCTTTCTATAGTAACTTAATTAAGGATATTCATAAGGTAAGCAGTCCAGAAGTAGCAGAGACAGCTAAGTTATTAGAAAATACGTATCGTTTTATAAATATCGCTTTTATTAATGAAATGACACAAATTTGTAATGAGTTAAACATAAATATTTGGGAAGTAATTGATGCCTCAGGAACTAAGCCATTTGGATTTCAAAAATTCTATCCTGGCCCTGGCGTAGGAGGACACTGTATTCCGATTGATCCTATTTATTTTAAGTGGATTGCAAATAATAAGGATTTAGCAACAAAAATGATTGATGTGGCAAGAGAAATTAATGAAAACATGCCTAAGTACGTTCTTAATAGAGCACTACAGTTACTAGATGATAAAGATGGTAAGGATATTCTTATGGTTGGTGTTGCATATAAAAAGAATGTTAATGATGCTAGGGAATCGCCAGCTTTGGATATTATGAATGATTTAATGATAGAAGACTATAACGTGGATTATTACGATCCGTTTATAGAGGAACTCATTGTGGGCGATAACACATTGAAAAAATCTATAGATTTAAACCTAAGTCAATTAGACAAATACACTTTAATTATTGTTCATACGGATCATGATTGCATTAATTTTAAATTGCTTAACGAGGTAAATTGTTTAATTTTAGACACAAGAAACATATTTAAAGATGAATCAGTATATAAAAAAAATATTATAAGTTTGTAGGTGATTACATGGTAGAGTTTATTCCTTTTTATCGACCGGAAATCAATGATGAAGATATAGATAGGGTAGTTTCTGCCCTTAAATCTGGATGGCTTTCAAAGGGGCCAAAAGTGATAGAGTTTGAAGAGAATTTAAAAGAATATCTGAATACTGAACATGTAGTAAGTTGTAATTCAGGGACTGCCGCATTACATTTAGCATTACTGTCTCTGGGAGTTGGATTAGAAGACGAAGTAATAGTTCCAAGTTTTACTTTTTGTTCAAGTGTAAACGTTATTATGCATGTAGGTGCAAAACCTGTATTTGTAGATATAGATGAAGAGAATTTATGTCTTGATCTTCAAGATGTTAAAAGAAAAATCACTAAAAAAACGAAAGCAATTATTGCAGTTCACTTTGCTGGATATCCGGCTAAATTAAAAGAACTTCAAAAACTATGTAAAGAATACGGACTGTTTTTGATAGAGGATGCAGCGCATGCATTAGGAACAAAATATGATAATACTTTAATTGGTACACATGGAGATGTTATTTGTTTCAGTTTTTATGCCACAAAAAATATAACAACAGGTGAAGGTGGAGCGTTAGTCACTAAAAATGAATCGATTGCTGAAAAAGCTAGATTATATGGTTGGCATGGTATCACCAAAAATGCATGGAATCGTTATGGTGAAGAAGGAAGCTGGCGTTATGATGTTCTATTACCTGGGTTTAAATATAACATGATGGATCTACAAGCTAGTTTGGGTATTAGTCAGTTAAAAAGAGCTGATGAAATGATTGAAAAACGCAAGAGAATAGCTGAAAGGTACCAAGAGGAATTAAAAGAGGTTCAAGAGTATATAACGTTACCTAATTATACTAACAATCCAAGTGTAAAACACGCATGGCATTTATTTGTTATAAAAATTAATTCTAATTCTCCTGTTAGTAGAGATCAGGTAATTCAAGAAATGAAAAAGAGAAACATTGGGCTAAGTGTTCACTTTATTCCTGTTCACATGCATCCGTATTATGAAGAGAGATTTAACGTATATTTACCTAAAACGGAAGAGATATTTAATCAAATTATTTCATTACCACTGTATAGTGCTCTTACAGACAATGAGGTTGAACATATTATAACGTCTTTAAAAAGTCTATATCAATTAAAAATAGGGAGGTAAATATTTATGAAAATTGGGGTTATTGGTGGCAGCGGATTTATTGGTAAGCATGTTACAAAGGAGTTACTAGCAAGGGGGTATGAAGTAGTTATATTTGATAAATTTAAACCAAGTATTGATGTTCCTTTTAAAGAAATTGATATTTTAGATATTGCAACATTAAGAGAAAATCTTATTGATGTCGATGGGGTAATCCATTTAGCTGCATTAGTGGGTGTTGATAATTGCCGTTTAAATGAAGAAGATGTAGTGAGGGTGAACTTTGAAGGCACGAAAAATATTGTACAGGTTTGTAACGAAAATGGCATAGAAAAATTATTGTTTTCTTCCAGTTCGGAGGTATATGGGGATGGAGTGAGTGTTCCGTTTAAAGAAAATGATATTAAAATTCCAAAATCAGCTTATGGAAAAGCTAAATTAATGTCCGAAGATTATTTGAAAGAATACGCTAGTAATAGTTTGAAAATTAGAGTGGTTCGTTATTTTAATGTATACGGTTCACAACAAAATGATAACTTTGTAATTTCTAAGTTTTTAAAACAAGCTCATAGTGGTGAAGATATTACTATTTATGGAGATGGACAGCAAATTAGATGTTTTAGTTATATAAGTGATATTGTTAACGGAACTATACTAGCCTTTGAATATGAAGGAGAAAACTTTGCAGATTTTAATATTGGCAATAACAAACCTATATCTATGGAAGAACTAGCAATAAAAATTAATGAATTAATGGGCAATAAAAGTAAAATTAAATTTCTTGATTTAGGTGAAGAGGGAGTCCGAAATTCTAGCATTGAAATCTTTAGAAGAATCCCTTCAATAGAGAAAGCTAAATTATTTTTAAACTATCAACCAATTATTTCATTAGATAAAGGACTAGAGATAATAATAGGGGAGAAGTATGGAAACACAGTATCTATATCCTAAGAATCCAAAGAAAATTAAGTATCCCATATATTCTTCTCCTTGGAGTATATCTGATCATGTATTTTTTTTGAAAAGTGTATATAGACCTAATGATTCTAAACTTAAAAAAAGTCTTCAAGCTCTTTATCCGGATGCAGAAATTGTATTAACTAATAGCGGTACATCTGCATTAGTAGTTGGTTTATAGTACTTAAAAGTGGCAAAGGGAGATGAAGTAATTCTATCAAACTTTAATTGTCCTAATGTAATAGAAGCAATATTAACGGTGGGAGCAAAACCTGTATTAATTGATTTAAACACTAATCATTCAATTTCTCTTAATAAAATAAAAAAACATTGGAATGCTAATACAAAGGCAATTATTCTTACGCACTTGTATGGATGTCATGACGATTTAGAAATTATTGACTGGGCTAGAGAAAATAATATTTATATCATCGATGATGCTGCACAAGCAATGTTTTCTTATCAAAATGGAAAGCCAGTTGGTAGTTTAGGCGACATTGGTATTTTAAGTTTTGGGGGAACTAAACCGATCCCAAGTATTGGGGGAGGAGCGTTACTTCTTAATCGTACAATAAGTGAATTATGTGACATGGGTGAAGAAAAGAAGGAAGAAGTAATTTTAGATTATAAGAATCATTTAAAAACACAATTGGCTATAAAAATAAAAAAGAGTAGAGTACTGAGTTTATTTACTAATTATTGGAGGGAATTAGAGATTCTGCCCTCCTATAATAATAGTAAATTAGATTCTTTACCGGAGAAAACGGAAGTTATAAATCCAAAAAGAATGTCTATAGTACGTTCATTGTTAATTGATAAACACCTACAGAAAACAAAGAAGATTTTAGAAATAAATATATGCAACGCTAGTCTGTGTTATACAATGCTGCAGGAAATTGAAGAAAAGTATGGCGTTAAGATTATATTTTCAGCTCAGAATGTTTATTTAAACTATTTTACCATTATATTCAAAGAATCATCTGATAGATATGAGTGTTCTGTACATTTAGCGGAAAAAGGTATACAAACTTGTTGGAATTACTTACCCCTGAGTGAGATCCCTATTTTTTCGAAGTACGCAACTGAGTCAGAAAATATAGATTATTTATGGCCAAGGGTATTATCAATACCTTTTAAATATCCTTTAGTGAATAAGGACCTTAAGTATATATGTAGTCAAATTCTGAAATATTTAGAGAATAAGAATTAAAAGGTGATTATATGGAAATCGAAATATGTACTGACGCCCAATATTGGGATGCCTGTATGGAAGAATACAATGGTTCTGTATTTCATAGTTACGAATGGGGAAAGTTAATGGAATTATTACCTGGTGTTCAATTTTTCCCAGTACTAATAGAAACACGAGATACAGTAGTTTTAACTCCTATGTATGTACAGGATGGTAGGCTTTTGGGAAGTTTAATTGGTTATGGAGGTCCAATAATAATTGGCCAAGATAAAATAGATTTTTCAGTTTATGAATCCATAATAAATAAGAAGTTTGAAAATAAAATTCAAAAGCTTTTATTACCTATAACGATAAATCCTTTTCAAAGTTATAGTAAAGAAAAGTGGGATTATAAAGAAACTTATATGTTAGATCTACCAAATAGGTTTGAGGATTTATGGACATCGTGTTCTGGAAAAGCTAGGACAAGTGTTAGGTATGCACGTAAACAGAATGTTGAAGTTCGTCCTATAACTGTAGCGGAATTAGATGAGTTTTACCAATTATATCAAGAACATAATACAAGTATAGGAGCGAGTTATTCATTTAGTAGAGAGTTTTTTTATCATTTAGTTCTTAATTTGCAAGAAAAAATCCTTTTCTTAGGGGCATTCTTAGAAGAAGAATTAATTAGTTCCAGCATTTTTATAATGGATAAAAAGGTTTTATATTATTGGATTAACATTAACAATACCGAAGGGAAAAATTCACAATCTTCATATTTACTACTAAATGATGCGTTTGAATTAGCAATTCATAATAAATTAAAGTATGCGGATTTAGGATATTCACATAATAAAGGGATTGCTAGACCTAAGATATACTGGGGGGCAGCTTTGAAAAAATGTTTTTGTTTAAAAGAAAGGATTTAAACTATGATTATTAGTGGCCACCAACCAAGTTATTTACCTTGGTATGGTTTTTTTGAAAAAATTCATAAATCAGATGTGTTTGTATTTCATGATATAGCACAATTTGAAAAAAAGGTTTTTTAAATAGGAATCGTATTAAAACTTCACAAGGAGCGTCTTGGTTAACTGTTCCAATACAAATGAAGAATTATAAAGAAATTCCATTTAATAAGTTAAAGATAGACAATACTCAAGATTGGGAACGGAAGCATTGGAAAGCAATAAGAATTAATTATTCTAATGCACCTTACTTTAATGTATATAAGGATTATTTAGAAAATTTTTATTCAGAAGATTGGATTAATTTAAATGATATGAACATGAATTTTATTCATTTTATTATCCGTGAATTAAACATTGATACGGAACTATATTATGTATCAGATTTAGAGGGGATTACAGGTAAGAAAAGTGATTTTGTATTAGAGTTGTGTCAGAAATTTAATGCCAGTACTTATTATTCTGGAAGTTTAGGGCAAGATTATTTAGACGAAAATGATTTTGAGAATGAAAATATAGAAATTATCTACCAAAGAATAAGGGATTATTCCTACAAGCAATTATTTGGGGAATTTATACCACATTTATCTATTTTAGATATTTTACTAAATTGTGGACCAAAGGAAACAGAAAAATTAATTAAAGGAGTCTAAAATTTTATGAATGTACTTGTATTTGCCGCTCATCCGGATGATGAAATAATTGGTGTTGGTGGAACAATAGCGAAACATGTGAAACAAGGTGATGATGTACATGTTGTAATACTTGCAGAGGGAAAATCTTCTAGAGCTAAAGAATATAAAGAGCTAGATTTAGAGGTTAAGAACTTATCTTATAAAGAAACAGAGGGGGCATGTACTACACTTGGTGTAAAAAGTTTTGCAAGACTAGATTTCCCTGATAATCGTCTTGATACATTACCCTTACTTGATGTAGTGAAAGAGATTGAAAATCACATTAAAAAAATAAATCCTACAATTATTTATACTCAATATGGTGGAGATATAAATATTGATCATACTGTTGTTTACAGAGCAGTAATGACAGCGACACGCCCTCTGCCAGATACTAATATCAAATGGGTATTTGCATATGAAACTTTATCTTCTACAGAGTGGAATTATAATGAAAAAGATAAGTTTCTTCCTAATTATTTTGTGAATATTGAAGATCATTTGGAGGAGAAATTAAGTGCGATGAGACATTATGAATCTGAGTTAAGGGAATTTCCTCATCCACGCTCTATAGAAGCAATGAGACATAACGCATTTGTATGGGGTGCCAAATCTGGATACCAAGCGGCTGAGGCATTTATGTTAGTAAGGGGGACATGGTAGGTGAAGAGAATATGTTAATACCACAGGTCCCGTTCTTTGGTTTAGATAGTAAACAGATTGACTTAAAATGGGTTGAAAAAGGCTATGGATTAGAAGCAAATATTTTTGATGGGACATCTTTATTTGATAACTCATATACAAAAAGGTTTTCTGAGGTCCTGTCTTTTGTTCAAACCCTTAATCCATCCTTGTTAACGCTGCATTTTCCTACTGATAATGCAGACTATCTCAATGATGAATTTATTAAAAAGCAACTATATGAATTTATTAACCTTGCTATAAAGTATAATGCATCAGGTATAACAGTGCATGCTAATCAATTCATGAATGTCGCGGAATTTCAAAACTATAATCTTCTAGATAATAGAAAAAGGATTATAGAGTTCTTTAATATGCTAGATGAGGAAATAAAAGGGACTGATATATGGATTGGCGTTGAAAACCTACCCATTATTGGAAACTTGGGCGATGATTTTGATCCTATATTTATATATCCCGAAGATTTTACTGATTTGGTTAATCTGGAGTTATCTAACGTTGGAATAACATGGGATATATGTCATTGGTCTATAACCTATCTTACACGTTTAGGTATTTCTAAATTATTAAGGCAAGAAGAAATTGAATATAAGGATTTTCATAAGTATTTAAGCTTAATGGATTATATTAAACATTTTCATTTTAGTTCTTTTAAGCATTTAACGATTCCTTATAGTGAGATACGTTGCTATGAGGGAGAGAATCCGGCTAATGGATCTATTGATGAAAGTTTATTACATGAAACTTTATTAAAAGTGAAGAACAATACTTTGGATAAAAACATAGGAATTGTATTTGAGGTTCAGGAAACTGATTATACGAATAGAAAGAGGTCATGGGAGACTCTTAATTGGTTTCATAAAAATATTACTGGTATGCAAACAAAAATGAATTATTTGGAGATATAAAAGGCACTATCGGTTTATTTATTTTTACATGTAACTTGAGTTAGAGATTATTTTAATGAACCTTTTCTTCTAAGTAAGTGTGTTAGGAGGGAAGGTTTTACTATTAATCTTTTTTAATCATAGGGAGGACAAATGAAAAAACTAACTCTTATAAAGAAGCTTATTGTAACTTTTGGGATTTTGTTGCTTTTCCTTTTTAGTAATTTATCTGAGGATGTAATACTAGTACATGCTATGACTAAGAACGACCAAAGTTCTCTCATGTCAGATAAGGTTCGTGCTAGTCGAGCTATTGAACATACACGTTTTCTGTCTGAGAAAATTGGTCCACGTCCAAGTGGGACTAAGGAAGAACATAAAGCAGCTACATACATTGGAGATACATTAAAAAAATTAGGGTATGAAGTTGAGTATCAGGCCTTTCCTGTACCAGATCAATATATTGGGAGTATCTCTTTTAGTGTGTATGGAGAAAAAGAATGGCAAGTTGGAGCAGCATCTAATGCATCTATACCTAAAGATCCTGTCGTAGGGCCGGTAGTTTCTATAGGAAAAGAGAACGATATTAAAAATTCACCTGAGCCAATTCATGGGAAAATAGTATTACTGGAACAAGCTGATACGTATAAGAAATATAATGAACAAGTTGAGTATGCAGCAGAAAAGGGAGCAAAAGCTGTATTGTTATATAGTACGATTGGGGATAGAGGCAACTATGGAGAAGCCTTTAACCCAGTTCTAAAAAAGAAACAATCAATACCTGTATTTGGGCTTGCTTATAATCAGGGAATTAGAATGAAAGATAAAATAGTGCATAATAAAAATATAGTTAGTTTAAAGGCAAAACACGAAATGAATTTGAGTTCATTAAATGTTATTGCGAAAAAAAAGCCCAAATACAAGACAGATAATGAGGATGTAGCAATAATGAGTGCTCATTATGATAGTGTTATCGGAGCACCTGGAGCAAATGACAATGCTTCTGGCGTAGGACTTTTATTAGAGTTAGCATACAATTTTAAAGATATAGAGATTAATAAAGAAATTCAATTCATAGCGTTTGGAGCAGAAGAAAATGAATCCTTAGGTGCTTACCATTATGTTAATCAGTTATCTACAACAGATAAGAAACATATTCTAGGGGTTTTTAATGCAGATATGATAGCGACAAGTTACCAACAGGCTAAGGACTTATATGCAATGACACTAGATGGCTCTCAAAATGAAGTAACAAATACTGCAGTAGCTACTAGTAAAGCATTAGGGAAATCGGTTGTATTAACTGGAAAGTTTGATTCTAGTGATCATGTACCATTTTACGAAGCTGGAATTTCCTCAGCACTATTTATTTGGATGGATGTAGAGAGTTGGAATCCCCTAATTTATCATGTTGAAAAGGTATTCCATACACCTCAAGATACCGTTTTAGAAAATATTTCTCCTCAACGTATGCAGGAGGCACTAGAAATTATAGGGACAAGTTTATATTACTTTATCAAAAGATAGGTTTTTTCGGGGGGGGGGGGGGGCCGCAACCCCCGAAAATTTTTAATTTTAATAATAATATAGTAAAACTTTTGTTGGGATAAAAATATACTTTGAGCATAGGCGAGGTAACTATATGAGGAGTACATGGAAAGAATTAAAGGGGATGGATCTTAATGTCTGGATCCGCTTTATCGGAGAAGCCTTAAATGGTATTGCAATGATGATGTTAATGCCATTTTTTGCATTATATTTAAAGGATAAAGTGGATTCTCTACTTGAGGTAGGTATAGTTATAGCTTTATCCCCAATTGCGGCGAGTTTTGGTTCATTAATTGGAGGGCATATAGCGGATACTTATGGACGGAAACCAACTATGGTACTCTCTATGGCCAGTAATGGGCTACTAATGCTTGTTTTTTTGTTTATTGATAGTTTTATAGGGTATGCCATTTTATCTATTGGTTTAGGGCTATGTAATTCTTTCTTTGAACCAGCGGCATCTGCAATGGTTACCGATGTAACAGAACCTGAAAAAAGAACTGAGGCATATGGATTACTTAGAATGGCTCATAATATAGGAGCTGCGATAGGCCCTATAATTGGTGCAGCAGTTGTGGTTGTATCAAAAGATGTCATATTTTTGATTACTTCTGGAACCATGCTGTTTTATACAATATTAATGTTATTGTTTCTAAAGGAAACAAAGCCTAAAAATATAATGATACATGAGGAAACACATAAACAGTCAATAAGATTTACGTTAAGAGTTGTTATAAGAGATAGAATATTTCTATTCTATATAGTGACGGGAATCATTATATTTATGGGATTCTCACAATCGGAAGGTATGTTACCACTTCATTTTAGTAATGAGAATACAATGATTTTTGGAAATAGTAATCCATTTCCATATTTAATGACTTTAAATGGCTTATTGGTTGTATGTTTCCAATTTCCTATTTCAAAGTGGTTAACTCACAAACCAATTGGTAAATCAATGCTATATGGTGCTATTCTTTTTGGCGTTGGCCTTTTAGCAATAGGATGGTTACCAAAGTGGTTTCAAGTAATAGACGCAAATGATTTAATTATTCTAGGCTCATTATTAATAGCTTATACAGTTTATACAGTAGGGGAAATGATTATGTCACCTGTCCAAATGACATTCGTCGCTAATATAGCTCCAGAACATTTGAGGGGGACTTATATGGGGGCGGCTAATCTGCAATGGATTACAGGTAATGTATTTGGACCTCTTCTAGGCGGTGTATTACTGGATCAGCTTTTAGGACATATGTTATTTACAATCTTAGGTGTGGGTTGTATTATTTCTGGATTTGTTTACTTACTATTAGATAGACTTATTGAGAATAGAAGTAAACAAATACCTATAAAACAAACATCTTAATTTTAATATTGTTAATGAGTTGAAAATTAAATTTTATGTTTTAAGGATTAAATAAAGTGCACGTTTATTAAGAGTAAACGTGCACTTTATTTATTAGTGTTTAAACTTAATTTATATATAGTGAGTTTTTTAGGTGACGACTTAAGTGTATAAAAGTAATTTGCTACTTTATTTAATTAATTTCAACTAGACTTCTTGTCTTATCAATATGATTAAGTAACATACGATACTCTTCTTCGTACATAGTTACACGTTGTAGAAGGGAATGATTTTCTGTCTCTAAAGTTTTTATTTGACTTTGTAAGTTTGTAAATTCATATGTTTTTTTATAATTTTGTAGAAAGAGAATAATATCATCTAATGTCATAGATAAAGAGTATGTTTCTTTTTTTGTTGAGAGGGAGAAATATTGTTTCCCACTTCTCGATTTTGTTTTGCTTGTTGTATTTCCTCTTGGTATTGTTTTCTCACGTATGAATTCCAGCGAAATCCACAAGCTGCAGGTGTCCGATTTAGTAGCTTTGCTACTTCCTTGAATGCAGTTAACTGTGTTCCACCGTTACGAATATTCTGGAGTACTGTGGATGCGAGAAGTAAATCGTTATCGTTCGTCCAGGAATCTTGTCTTGAGAGTACCACGTTTTAACCTCCTTTATATGTTTTATAACATTAATCAAATTAAACGTTCTCTTTTCCTTTTGTAAATTTGATATCAATCTCTCATTTTAATCTACTTAGAATAAATCCGTTAATACGTAGATTGCTGATGATGCGTTAGGTGGATTTACTTATATCACCCACCAATTTATTAGTGAAAAATTAATTTCGTTGTACATAATATTATAGGATCTTCTGACAAGAGACAATTACGCTGATATAGCCACTAATAGGAAATAAGAGTACTTTATCTGTTTGTATTTTGGGTTCTGGATAACGATTGTAATATGAGTTTTTAATAGACATTTAGTAGATATTTGTTAATTTAACATCTCTAAATTGAGGCATGTAACTTGAATATAATAGATTAAAAGAGGATATATACTATTGGGGTTAAAAAGAAAACGAAATAGAGAGGATATTTTAGGGTAGGAAAATTTGAATGGAATTGTCATTAAAGATAGGACCTTTCAAAAAGGGAGGATAATTGACAACTGTAGGTACTATGATTAGGAATTTAATTCTAATCATTTTATGTTGAGAAATAAAAAATTATTTTGTAAAAGGCGCGATGGGATGGGAATTCATATAAATTTTACAAGAAGAGAAGGTAAAAGTAGAATTTTATTGAGAATAACTTGTGCTAGATTAACTTAAAAAACCTTATAATATAATTATATTATAAGGTTTTATTTTAACTATAATAATATTTATTGTGATTTTTTATCGAAGAATAAATTTAAATCTGTTTTGTCTGTGTCGTCTGCTAAAGCATTTTGTATAATATCATTTAATAATTGCATTTTTTCTTTTTCAAAGAATGGGACACTAATATAATAAGGTGTTCCTGCTTTTTCAATTCTTAATATTGTCTGGATACCGCTACCCGCAATTCCAATACCTAATAGTAGTAAAATTAATCCACCAATAAAACTATCACTTAAAGTACCTAATCCAAATAAGAAAATTAGTATTCCTAAAATCATTGGTTTAAAGAAATACTTGGTAGATAACATTGCTCCAGAAATATTTTTTAGAGGAATGTTTTGTTGGTCTTTACCAGCAGGAACAAAACCAAATAATGTGTTTGATAAGTTGGTTTTTACAAACCTATTATCAACGTCTACTCTGCCTTTTATCCAAAAGAATAATAGGCTGGTTGAAAATTCAAGTCCTTTCATCTTTTCATCTCCTGTTATAAATTACTAATAATAAAATCTATATATCGTTATATTAACATTAATTATGAAATATGTGTATATTTTTTTGCGATTTTATATAAAATTATAATATACAGAATAACAAGAGTGAAAAAGTGTTAAGGGCAATACGATTATAGGGAGACTATTAACTAGTACAGGTTTTGCTGAAGTAAAAGCGAAACGAATTCTGTTTGATGAGGTGCCAATGGATTATTGGTCATTTATGCAATATATAATTTATCTAATGAGGGAAATGTTATTGTAGGATACGGAGATGGTATATTTGGTTTGGGAGATAATGTACCTGTGAACAAGTAGATGCACTACTTTATCGAGCGCATTTGAAGGGGTATGTGAAAGATGATCAGATACTACATATTCAAGGGAAGTCGTCATTTGCTAATCTTTATCATGATATTAATGAAAACTCAACAATGTTTTTAAAAGAAATTTTGACGGTGACAGAGTTAGGGATTTTTAAAGGAGACAAAAAAGGAAATCTTAGGACAAAAGGTACGTTTACACGCGCGGAGATGGAACAAATAATTAAAAATGCTTTTCCCTACAGTGTGAAAGCTCCGCATTAATTTAAAGGTATACCTGCTAACTTTTGGGTAGAAGAAGAAATTAGTGTAGTTTACTCTAATTATATTTTAGCAGGAGTAGAGATAGGGGAATTTGCTCCATTTATGACAGCAACTCGTGAACAGTATGCTCAATTTTTATATAATGCTCTTTGAAATGATCTTTTATGGAATCTTAAAGATCTATTTGAATAATGAGAAGAGCTTTTTCTAAAAGGTAAATCAGTTATTAAACAAAGGCTATGGGATTTTCTTACTGTAACCATTTCTTATTTATCACTAGACAGCTTGATTAATAAGAGAAAAAAGTTGGTGAGATAAAGGGCATCATTCTAATTAGAATGATGCCCTTCTTAATTTTAAATATAATTTAATGAAATACTTTTTCAATTGTGGGCATAACAGCTATTGGTGGTAGGGATTTAGTCCATGCAGCTGCATATACATTTAATTTCTCACCTAATGTGTAGTTTTCACTATCTGAAACAGGAACTCTTAAAATCTTATTTTGAGAAACTAGATTCCACCAATCATGTTGATAAGCAAGAGCTTCATCTTTTGTAGACGTAGCTGCAACTACTAAATAATTGTTCTCTACTGAAATGACATATCCAGTAAAAGGTTCTTGTTCTTGGTTCTGAATAGAATGAACAGGAATATTGTTGGCGGAAATCTTGTTAAAATCTGCAAAGGCCGGTGTTAATCCGAATGTAAATCCACATCCTAGTGTTAAAGCTGTTACCGTTGTTACGAATGTTTGTTTTTTGTTAAACATGATATATCCCCCTTATATTTTATCCTTACACTATCCACTTTCAATTTACATACATATAAAGCCTTTTAATATTAAGATATTTAACAATTTTGTAACAATTATTCCATAAATGTTAATATTATCTATTAATGGAATTGGGTTTATGTTATAATTCACTAGGTGAACTATTATTGTTCATTTCATCTCTTGATGAATGTATGCCCTTCCTTAAGTGTAAAGATGTTCGATTTTATTGGTGAAGAGAGGATATATCCCTCTTCTTTTTTTATTAATATGGGACTTTAGGGAATGAACAGAAAAAGAACCCTATGGGGTTCTTTTTCTAGGCATATTAACAGTAAGGAGAGTAATGAAATGCTATTTTCAAATCTTTACAAGGAGAAAAATTTGAAAAAGCTTATCATGTTATTATTTTTACATATATGTAATATAAAGTGAATTGATAATATTTAGACTTACTATTAGTAATATTTAATTAAGATAGTTAGTACTACATTAATAGTGTTAACTATCTTGATTGGTATGGAATGTGATAGAAAGCATAAGTTTGTCGCAAATTTATAATTTCAGAATTTGAAGAATATTCTTTATATGGATTTTAAAGAAAATACAAAATTTTTACTAGATGTGAGAAAAAAGAATCGAAAATATCCTTTAAAATAAGATATATTTGGTTCAAAAAATTAGAGGGCACCAATTCATTAAAGCAGTAAAAACGTTTTAATGAATTAGTGTCCTTTTTGTTTTAAAAAGAGAATATATTTTCTCAACAGGACAAATGGTAATCAGCTATAAGTATTAGTTATAAGAATAAAAGGAAAATAGAAATTAATAATAAAGGAGAATGCGAAATGATAACATTAATATCTGAAAAAAATCTAGCTGAAATCCACGAAGACGATGTAGATGTATTAAAAGTAATGGCACATCCTGTTCGATTACAAATTGTAAATGAATTAATGCACCATAAAATGTGTAATGTTACACAGTTAACGGAAATATTAAGAATCCCCCAATCTACTGTTTCACAACATCTATCAAAATTAAGGGGAACCGTACTCCGTTCAGAAAGAAGAGGGTTAGAGATGCATTATTATATAGATAATGCTAAGGCACGTCAGATTGTTGAAATTTTAGGTTTGTAGATTAATAATACATAAAAGGTTTTCTGTTACAAGGCAGGAAACCTTTTTTATATGTATAACTAATTGTGTGATAATATCATACTGTAGAAACTACCTAACAATAATTTAAATTTAACAGCTTGTTTTATCTTGCCATACACAATTTAACACGATATATAGGTATAAACTTACAAAGAAGGGTTTTAATTAGAAATTAGATATAACAATGGATAATGGTAAGTGTATTAAAGAAATTATAGAATTAATGAAATAAAAAATAATCAATAGTTGTTGTAAAGGCATATATTTATAAGAATGTGGCAGGAATGAAATGAACTTTACAGTTACTTTAACTTGGATGAAAAGAGATTTAATAATTGTTTAATAGAGTTCATTACCTAGTAAATACGGAGTTCCTGGGCTTGAAGGGGAGGATATAAAAAGATAATGTGAATAATCCGAAACAAATATGTTTCGGATTAGAGGTTCGAGATTTTATCCATTTTCATTCAACGGTTTGTAAAAGGTAATAAGTTGAATTTTCTGGATTTTAATAAAGGAAATGTATTAGGTTAATCAATAGATACTCCACCAGAGACAATCAGTTTTGTTGGTGCTGGCGTATCTCCACCATTAAACGAAGAGTGTTGTGATACATTTAAACTAATTATGCTACATGCTAATGCACTTACTACTACCATATTTAATACAATTTTCTTAATCTTTTTCATTATTTTAACGCTCCTTTTCTCAAATATTTCTTATCAGCATTATTACTAATATAGAAATATTTGCTTGCCTTAACATGATTATCTGCCTCATAAAATTGGATTGCTAAAATCCCTGCATATTCTTTTACACAATCCCACATTTCCTCTTTTTCAAAATAAGAAATAGCATCAGTAACTACTTTTTCTAGTTTAATTCTAGGTAGTTCTGTGATTAGTTCATTTAAAACTGCGAAACGATGCTTATATTCCTCATTTCCTGATTCATTTGTATACTTCATTCCTTGCTCGATATATGATTTTGCTGTTTCAATGCCTTCTAAATTATAATATGCTCTTGCTAAGACAAATAATGCTTTAAAATGATTCGGTAGGGTATTTATAATTTCAGAACTCTGTCTGATCGCCAATGGAAATAAATCTTGAATATTATATAACCAGCCCAAATTATGACGTACTCTTAATAATAATTGTTCTTCATTATACTTTTTAAAAACATCAATAACCGTATTGAGACATTCTTCAGCTCTTTCAAACTCTCTTAGATCTATACAAGCTAAACCGTATACATTGTCGCATAAGGCAACATTAATTTCATAGCCTACATGATTCTGGTATACTTTTTTTGCCTTTACTACATGTTGAATTGCTTCAAATGGTTGATAAGATTGATAACAGTAAGTTGAAAATCTATACTCAAACTCGGCTTTTTCTACTGCGTCAGGTATATCAATTAAAAGTTCTTCCGCCTTTTCATAGTGTGTTTTTGCTTCAGTATAATTTGCTAAAATTGTAGAATGAATTGCCTTAAAGAAATGATAATAGTAAGCTAAAAATAAAAAATCATCTTTGATAGTAGAGAGTTTTTCTATTTGATTAAAAGAATCTTTTGTAATACTCATTGCATCTACCAAGACCATATATCTAAAATTCAGTAGGGAATAATAGAATGATACATAGTGATCTGCTTTTAGTCCTTTTAAACTTTCTTTTACTTTTAGGTATGTTTGTTTTGCTTCTTTTACATGATATAAACGAATTTCTTCATACCATTCGTGTAATAATCCCATCAATTGCTCATTACTCTTCTCTTGAACAGTCATAATATCCCCCTTTTCTATGTAAAGGCTTATTCTGATAATAACAGGAATTAGATACATTAAATTTAACAATGAGTTTTTTTCATCAATATACAGAATATTCAGGATATGGCAGTTACCCACCCTTTGTAATGCGACAAAATATAGCTAAGATAGTACAAATTTCGCTAAGTGATTTTTTGATGCTTAAATGTTTGCTATTGAATATATCGTATAAGAGGTGTCTTAGTACTATGGTAGAAAAGGAGGTAGCTTACATTGCTATTTTTTTGAGAAAATATTGGACTTATTAAGTTTGAAGGAATTCAATATAAGTATACTCATGTCTACTTATATTGAAAAGTGAGCGTTAGTTTATGATAAGTTTTGGGATTAATTTACTAAGGACAATGACAAATTTAAGAACAAGAAGAAAAGTAATGGATGCTAGAATTCTGCAAGCGTTAGGGTAGAATTTAAATGTTTTTTGAAAAAAAGAATTAGCTGAAGGGGATACAGTTGCTCTTCATGTACATTCTCGTACTAATTCTCAAGATAAGGGAGTTGCTATAGTTGATATATTTCGTATCAAGGATGGAAAGATTGTCGAACACTGGGATGTAATTCAAGAGATTCCAAGTGAAGCAGTTAATGATAATACGATGTTTTAGGTAGAAGGATATATATAAATTTAGATTTATAATAAAAAACCCCATTTTGATTAACCTTTTTTCAAAATGGAGTCTTTTTATTTTCCATATAAAATTAACAGTACCCTTGATGTATGAGTCACATCATAGTAAAAACTCTTCTATAGGCAAGAAGAGTTTTTTAGTAAGTCTATAGCATTCTGGGAGAAATTAATGTTTTTATTATTAATAATGAAAAATAATTAGGATAAGAAGGGGAAAATAGCATGAAAATGAAAGTAGTGATTTTAACAGGTTCAGTACTTGCAGCAACAAATGTTACGGGCAGATACAACTTTTAAAGATGTTCTTACTGATCATCATTTGGTCATATAAAGCATAAAAGAGAAAAATATCGTAGCAGGTTATAGAAATCGTATATATGGTTTCGGTGATAGTATTATACGTGGTTAAGTTGCTAGATTACTTTATCATTTTAGCCAAGATGGTTTTTAAAACATAATCAGTACGATTAAATGGGAGACATGAGTCATTGCTTATCGATGGTAAAGTAGACGTATATAATTTAAAAGGAAACCCATGCAACAATATAAATAATAATTTGTATGTGAACGTAAAAAATACCAAGATGGCCCTGAAGGGGAGGGGGGGCTTGGTGTTTTTTAGCTAATATCACGATTTTTAAGTAATTTTCATATTCTGTTAACCGCACTAATATCAAGTTTTTTAATTCAATCGTTTAAATTTCGCAAGTGTATTCTTTATCTCTTTATCTTCCACATATCAGTGGGTAATCTTTGTATAATCTGATCTTATCTCTAAATCACAACTGTTACCCCAGTACCATCAAGTTAAAGTTTCATTTTATTTTGCTAACTTGATGGTGATGTGACGTAACCTTAATTATTTGGAAATTTTAAAAAAGTCCCCTTAGTCATGTTAAAGGGACCTTGATCACGCAAATGATCTGTAAATCAATTCATTTTTGATAGACAGATCATTTGTATGATAATTTTTGTAAATAATTGCTGAATAGTGAATTTACATAAATGCTTTTAGAAGTTCTTGAATTAATGGGATTGCTCCACCTATAAATTTTAAAACTGCCATTGTGATTTCCATATTATTCTCTCCTCTTTTTTCGTATTAAGATATGATAAATCTTTATAAATTCATTATAGTAAGCGCTTACAATTATTACAATACATTTTCGTATGCAATATTGCATATTTATACATTAGATCTCTATCATTCATTTTTTAATGGTACTATAGCGAGGTGAGAGTCTTTAAGGGTTCTCCTTAATAGGAGGAAATATGGAAAGAGTGCAAGCGATTTACAGTAATCAAAAATTTAAGAGTTGGGTTAAACAGGTATTAGCTGTAGGAG
The DNA here is from genome assembly GCF_022663675.1 of Bacillus cereus group sp. BfR-BA-01355. Taxonomy (NCBI): domain Bacteria; kingdom Bacillati; phylum Bacillota; class Bacilli; order Caryophanales; family Bacillaceae; genus Bacillus; species Bacillus cereus group sp. BfR-BA-01355. The sequence goes on along the minus strand of NZ_JAKUFY010000013.1, from coordinate 49,821 downwards.
GAGTAATAGGGTGCTGTTATTTGGTGTTATATGTTTTCTGCTTCTTAGTTATCATGTAAATATTATACAACGAAACTAGTAGAGTCTTACCTAGAGAGGTAAGGCTCTTTTATTGTAGTACCTCGAGATGAGCAAACTACATACAATATCTATCAGGTTTTTCAGATCACTTTGTATGGTTCCTTGTTTAGAACAATAATTCCTATCATTGAAATTAAATAAACTTCTATTTAAAAGTTTGAATTTATATTGAAAACAGAATTCTATTGATAAAAAATATGTTTTTACTAGATACATATTAAAAAGACAAGTATAAATTATATTAGATTTTGGCAAAGTCTTTTTGACTTGGAAAAGGATTTAAATATTACTTGTAGATTTGATTCCTTTTTACATACTATAATCCTTATATTGCTACGTAAACATAATACAGTAATAATGATTTAAAAGCAAGAATTTTAGTAGCGGTACGTTCACACATCCATCAACTTAAGATTTTAAAGTAGCTCTTAAACAAAAAACTTCTTTTTTTAATTGATTCATAGTAAACAAGAAAGGTTGGCAAATTAACAACTAAAGAGATTTCTTCAGGTAAGCTAATAAGTAATCTATCAAAAGGTCCTTTACAAAATTTATACATAAGTCAATTATAAGATCATGTAAAATTTAAAATTATGTAAATGTTATACATTTTTGTAAAAGACATTCATTGACACTTGCGTATATAAGTAACTATACTCGTTACATCAAATTGAATGTGTGATAATACGATTTTATTATTACAAACATGTAAATATAAAAATAGAAAATCCCAATTTGATAAATACAATGGTAGAGGTGTTTATTTTAATGAAGCACAAATTAATTGCAACAGGTATCCTTGCAGGATCTATATTATCCTATTCTTCTAATATTTTAGCAGATACTCATAAATTCCCTGATGTTCCTGTATGGGCTGATAAATCTGTTAATTATTTAGTTGATAAACAGGTATTGAATGGTTATCCAGATGGAACTTTTGGTTCAAATGACTCATTAGACAGAGCTTCGGCTACAAAAATTATGTCAAAAGTTTTAGGGATACAAATTGATCCTAATGCAAAACCATCTTTTACAGATTCACAAAACCACTGGGCTACTCCTTATATTGCTGCTGCTGAAAGAGCTGGTATTGTTAAAGGTGAAGGTAATGGAATCTTCAATCCATCCGGAAAAGTAACTCGCGCTGCTATGGCTACGATGCTAGTAAATGCATATAAACTACAAAACACACCAAATTATAACGAGCAGGTTAGATTTGAAGATTTAAAAGGGCATTGGGGAGAAAAATATGCCAATATTTTAATAGATTTAAAAATTTCTAATGGTACTGAGAACGGTTGGCAACCAAATAGATTTATAACACGTGCTGAAGCTGCTCAACTTACTGCAAAAACAGATATGTTACAACAAAATTCAAACGATGAAAAAGAGATTATTACTGCTACTTCATATGAAGATTTAAATTTAACAGTGGCTTCGAAAATTACAGCTCAAGAGATTGATAGTTTTATTGCGAAATATCATTCGGATAGTCCTTTAGTTGGACATGGGCAAGATTTTATCAATGCGCAAAATCAATATGGCGTGAGTGCTCATTATTTAGCAGCGCATGCGATTTTAGAATCTGGATACGGAAAATCAGAAATCGCATATCAAAAACATAATCTATTCGGTCTACGTGCATATGATGGAGATCCGTTTAAATATGCGAAATATTTACCAAGCTACGGCGATAGCATTGCTTATAACGCTAATTATGTACGAGAAAGATATTTAGAAGAAAGTGGTATGTATTATAACGGGCCAACATTAACTGGCATGAACGTGAAATATGCATCAGATAAAGGTTGGGCTAAGAAAATTGCGGGTATTATGGAACGTATTAAACCGTTTCGTGTAGAAGACTATACATATGCAAAAAAATTACCAAAGAATCCTGAAACATTAGATGTCGACGCATTATCTAATGAAATTCCATATAAAATGTATGCAGACGGTTCAAGCTCAAATGTTGTATCATCAGCTACTTACTATCAGGTACCTTATCCATTTAATTTAAAAATTAAAAGTAGACCAGATGTAGCTGTCGAGGAGAATAAAGTTGGTACAGTAACTTCTGGAACAACCATCTTTATTTATCGTGAAGATCCAAATGGATGGGTAGAATTCTCTTTTGAAGCGAATGGAGAAAAATACTGGACATTAAAAAGTAAATTAAGTATGTAATTAAAAAGATCTATTTCACTACTTTTAATCGATTAGATTATAATCTCATATAATTGAGAGACAATTTTTTTACTTTCTTAAAATAAAGTTATGTATACAAGAAAAGTTAGAGGATTATTTTCTCTAACTTTTCTTCGCTAGTATTTGAAATTAAAAAGATGGTGGAGTTACTCCAAATATAACAGTGACCTTGTTTAAAGAAGTGTTTTCCCATTTATGCTTTGCATAAGGTGGGATTTTAACACTATCACCTGTATTGAGAAGTAAAACCTCATCATTTAGATATAGTTTTACTTGTCCTTCCATAATAAATGCTATTTCTTCCCCTTTATGTGCCACAGGCTCCATAGATGAAGCAGTTTGAGGTAACAGATTCATTAAAGCCAATTCTAGTGATCCATCTAAATTAGGAGATAATAGCTCATACGAAACATTGCCGCTTTCAGGAAAAGTTATTTTTTTTCTTTGGTTAGCTCTTACAACTAATTCTTCTGTACTGGTATCCTCTAAGAAAAAATTAAACAATGGAATATTTAATGCTACAGAAATTAATTTTAGTGTTTGTAATGATGGATTTGTGATTCCTTTCTCAATTTGACTTAACATGGAAGGTGTTATATCAGCTAACTCTGCTAAACGTTTACTGGTTAATCCGGCACCTTTTCTAAATGCCATAATTTTTTGACCAACATTAGTATTGTTCATATATGTAATCCCCTTTAAATAAGTAAATGAAATTAAATTATTATTAATTTTATTTACTTATACTTAATATATTGTTAATATATACTTAATTATAATAAATTATGATTAATTTTAAAATATCGTATGTACATATGGCAGCAGCTGCGAAAAAGTGGGAAAAAGATTTACTTAGAAATAAAGGGGCTACTATTTTTGAATATACAGCTGGTTATAGTAAAGCAGTAGAAGAAGGAGGAACATAAGTTAATAAGAATCAAATGTGCTATTTTATTAACGATGAAAAATCAAAGCATGTATTTTAAGGTAATGCAGTAGTTGCTACTCGTCTGAATAATTGATATACAAATAAAAGTTGATGGATCGCATCCTCTATTTGTATATCTACCATGTGGAGTAGGATTTGGTGGAGCTTCGTTTAGTTTAAAAATTATGGTATGGGATCATGTACATGTAATTTTTGCTGGGCTATCCATTCTTCGTATATGCTAATAGGTATGATGACCGGATTATATGATGGGATTCCCATACAAGATTTTTAATGAAAAGGATTCTAATAAGTAAAGGACAACTTAAGAGTAGACTTCAATGCTGTATTGTAAAATTTTTAAGGAAGTGAAAAAAGTATGAAATCAGCTTTAAATAGTATTATGATCTCCTCGATTTTTGCAGTAGGAGGGATCCTTTCGCTTTTGTTTAATTTAATGGGGGATCAAGATTGGATCTGGAATTGGGTAGGGCTATTACTAGCATATCTATCTTTGGGCATTTTAATCGGTTTATATAATAAAACTGTGGATCACAAAACATTTCCTAAAATACTAAAAAGAACTTTGTTTATTTCCTTTAATGTTACTATATTAGGGATAATAATAGGGGTAACATACCAACTATTAGGAAAGTGGAATCTTACTATAATGATGTATTATTGGCTGATAATTTTATTACTACATTTAATTACTGTAATAACATTAGTCATCCTAGTATTCGAAAACGGTAATAGTAAAAATTACAGCTTACTATATAGTTTTATTATACTTTTAAACATTGTCCTTACCTTAGGACCAGTATTATTTCCAGTAGTTCTAACTATTATAGGAAATGCCATGAACGTTAGTGCAGGGCACTAATTTTCACCTATATAGATTATTAAAATGATTAGTCCAAAATTGAGATTGGTTAAGTTAAAAAACTTAATAAGCTAATAGGATAGTAAAACTAAACGACATAAAGTGGAATGATTTGATAGAAAGAAGATTATAATATGAAAATTAAGCTTAAGAAAAAAAGAATTATAAGTGTATTGTTAGCTATTACATTAGTAGCAATAGGGTATTACATGTTTCAATCTATTACAAATCCTAAGCTGGTAAATGCGGAAGAGGGAAACAGTGTTCAACAAGTGAGCAGTCTACCTAAAAATGAATTAAAAAAACCAATACCTAATCGTTTTGATGGTAAAGAAAGAAAAGTTGCATATTTAACTTTTGATGATGGACCAGGAAAATATACAGCTAACCTATTAGATGTATTAAAGAAAAATGATGTGAAAGCAACATTCTTTTTAATTGGCGATAATGTGAAAAGGTTCCCAGATTTAGTGAAACGAGAGCATGTAGAGAACCATTATGTGGGTATGCATAGTATGACACATGATTTTAAAAATTTATACACCAATCAGGAATATGTGAAGGAAATGAAAGAGGATCAATCTTTAATTAGAAATGTTATTGGAAACTCCCCGAAATTAACACGCCCACCATATGGATCAATGCCTGGATTAAATGAATCACTTCGAAATGAAGTAGTCAGAAATAATTTAAAAGTATGGGATTGGACAATTGACTCTCTAGATTGGAAATATAATAAACTACCTGTGGATGTAGCGGCCGCAAAAATTGTTCAAAATGTCTTAGCAGGTGCGACGTCTTCAAAGGAAATTGTTTTAATGCACGATATTCATCCACAATCTGTTGCGGCAGTTCCAGCAATTATAAAAGGATTAAGAGAAAAAGGGTATGAATTTGAAGCTTATGGTGAGAACAATCATTTTCCAATAAACTTCTGGCATGATAGCCGGATATAAAAGTATTTATGAGTTAAATGAATGGAATAAGAAATTGATATAGGGTTTAAATATATGTAAGAGCGCGTTGATCTAAATATATACCAACACGCTCTTTATTTATTTTTTATTATTTAAATGTAAGTATAGGGTTTTTATCGTATATAAATAATTAAATATCTTTTATTTTTATACAATAAATTACTTAATTGTTATATAAATATTGAATGAATTTAATTGTCGTTTTTAAAAAACAGTAAAATTGGCACAACACTAAACGTAATGGTAGTTATAGCAAGTGTCTCTTGTATCATATTATCTATACTAGGATTTTGGGGCCTTAATAAAGGGGAGCATTGTGAAGTCTTTTAATAGTATGCTGGATAACTTGCAAAAATTAATTGGAGAAGTAAAAAACACAACACAAGAAGTTACTTTTTCTACTGATGGGATGTTACAAGTTACTAAACGAGCATCTCATATATCAAGAGAGGTTGTTCATACTTATATTTGTTATCTATCTTGTCTCTTATTACTTGTATCTTCCAACCACTTAGAAACATATTCTTGCATACGAGATTCTAATGATTGAATCGTTTTATTTGATATAGCAAGTGCTTGATCCGCATACTTATTCGGGAACATGTTGCGCAAAGTAGGTTCATTTTCAGCACCATCTCCTGGTTCACGGTAATCTTCAATGATGTAATCATCGCCATTTTTTGTGACTGTCACACGGACTGGAAGTAAATGTCCTGCTTGAGGAACTGTCTGTGTTTCGCGGTTATATCCTTGCATGAGGGAATGGAGATAGACATACATTTTTTCATCCTTCATCTCAGTTCCATAGATTACATGCGTCTCAAATTGTTTTTTTGTATGATTTAATTTGTCTTGATTCCAGGCAATGATACTTTCTGAAATAAGGGAATCTAGTTTGCTGTTTAGCGGAATCTCCGTTACATCCTTTGCATCATTTTGGACTGAATCACACCCTGTTGTAATGAAAACGAGTGTGATAATGCTTACGGTAATCATTATCTTTCTCAAAATCTTATTTTCATATGTTAATGCAAAACGTCTGCTCATCAATTCACTCCATTTCTCTTCGTGCTAATCATCCACTGACATAAATATTTTATATAACAATAGTAAAATCGTCTTCAAACTAGAAACTTATTCTATCCAAGGGAATATATTGCATTATATAATACATACTATACCATTCTTACACATAACGGGAGAGACTCTATGAGAAAAGTTATAATGTATTGTGGGATCTTTAGTATGATTCTTTTAAGCGGTTGTATCCGATTCGGAAAAGACACTACAGATACCATTTATCTCATTCCAGAAGCATACGAAGGAGACCTTTTGGTTCTATACAATGTTCCAGGAGCTGAGTTGTTGCCAGAAGAAGATGGGTTTCGTGTTGTTACTTTTTCTGCAGACGGGACCGCAGTAACATCAACACCTAATATGAAATATGGGGAAGTCAACGATACCTATTACACGGTTAACAAGGAAGGAAAGCGCACCAAACTTGACGAAAGCTGCATACGCGTTGGTTCAAATGGAAGCACTACTGAAAACATCGGTGAAGAAAATGAGCATACTTTCTCATACGCGAAATTGGAAGTCACACCTAGTGCATGCTCACAAAGCTTCTCATCATACGGGAGAGAAGTACCAGAAAATCAAGAACATCCTGTAGAGAAGAAACTGAGGGACTTACTGGTGCGTGTAAAAGAGCAGTATATGAAAGTGAAGAGCTAAATTTTAAAATTCTAAAAAGGGTGAATGGATGGATGATGTTAGGGATAGGGCTAATTGTATTAGGCATTTTACTTGTCAGCATAGTATCATACCGAGAAATAAAGAAAGCAGGGGGCGTTACCTGGATTGAAATTCTAGTCTATCCCTTTTTATTATTAATATGCGCGCTACTCGAGCATATTGATTTGCCAGGGTTTTTAATATTTTTAGGTTTGGTATGTATTGTTTTTGGTAGCTGTATGGTCATGGGCGTCAATATTCTATAACATTAAGAGCAAAGCATCTAGTTCAGATGCTTTTTTATTTTATTTTGTAATTTTTATTTTTAATGTCTATCACACTAGTTACCCAGACATACAGGGTTCCAAGTGCTGGTAAAAAACTTAGCAAGTTGAATGTATTCTCTATAATATAGAATGAAATAAAAATGGAGGAAAAATAAATAGACAATGGAAGAAAAATGTATACGTCACGTTTTAAAGATTTTAAACTTTGCACTTTATTCACCTCAGCTTTTCTGGCATTATGTTTTAAATAAGAACCCGTAAATTTGCAGATTCTCCTGGTGATGATTTTAAAATATGTAACTCAGTTTTAATCATAGAATGTATTGAGTCACTATAAAAATCAAATATTAATTTTCTAAAGAATCCTATACAAACCTTATTGCGTTAGAAATACAGACCTAATTATAACCGTTGTAAATGGATCCAATTAGATTTCGGCCATCCCAGTATCCGCATCATAACTAGTAACACTTCCTGTCATCCCTTTTAAAATACCAACATGGACTGTTGCATCCGCACTAACTGTTACAATTTTCATCACATTCAGCTCCGTTTCGATAATATGCTTTGAATTCCCGCGTGATCATTTATTCGTTAGATAACAAAAACGCACCGTAACCCAGTGCGTTTCAGACAAATATACCTATATGTTTTACTTTGTAATTTGGAAGGAGCCACCATAATAATATGAAGTGTCTATCTTCAGTACTGCTACATATGTACCTGGTGTGTAAACTGTTGTAATAGGTGTTGTGAACCTAGAATAGTAGTGGTGCCCAGCCTCACCTGCAGAAATGGTTTTGTAGCGCTGCAATTCACCTTCTCCGTTCAATCTATAAATCTTTACAACACCCACATCTTTTCCGCCTATATATACCGTCGTATCAAACGTACCACCTTGTTTTAACCTACCAGGGGCTAATTCTTGTATATAGTCCGCATTGTGATGCAATAAGAAATACGTTTGCCATGGCCAATCATCCACAACAGCTGAAGCTTGCTTAATCGTATTTACTTCAGCGCGCGCTTTATCAGGTAGCGTACTGTCTAAAACGATAAAACCCGAAAAGGTTAAGGCACCAATTAAAGCAAATGAACATAATTTTTTCATATTAAATTCCTCCCGTTTATCTGACATTTTCATAGTCTACTTACAGGTATTAGGTTGTCATCCATTAATTGGATTGTTATTATAAAATCAATATATCATTTTCTTTTAATTTAATCAAATTAGAATTTTCTAACAAATTATGAGAATAGATAAAATTCTACCTTTCTCCGTTTTTTCTATCATACAGAAGAAAGAACAGAGGCGATAAAGAAATTTTATTCCTCTCTCTTTTTAAACTAACAATATTCCCCACTTGTACGGTACGAAACTATATAAAATAGACACGAAAGGGGACTTGAATTAGCGAATATTTACATATAATCTAAGAGATGCAAGCTTAACATTTCATAACGGATCGATGGTGCCGTTTCAAGATGGACAATGCGCTATAACAAGTGAAATGTTGTATTTTTACCATGATGTTTTACTCCAAGTGCGACAGAAAACACCCAGTATTTTTATTCGTAATCATCCAACAAAGAAAGAGGGATATGGATATTTGGTACAATCACGGAATTGTAGAAGAAAGAGAATAAAAGAAGAAAATATATACTGTTCCAAATTAATATTCCATGTGCTTTTGAACATACATTCCCTACTTTAAATGTATATATTTAATATATAAATATATCGTGTTATAATGTAAATTAGAAACTCGCGTGTTTCAAATACAACATTTTTATCTTCTTGATGACCTCTTATCTTTCCGTAAGAGGTCTTTTTTTTATCCCTTCGTATTGCATAGCCGCTAAAATACTATGAAAAGATACTAGAGATTACTCCACTGTGATATTCTCTAGTATCTTTTCTTTATCTATATTATCTATTGTTGGGTAAACGATGAATTATTACCTTTTGTATAATTTTTATACATCCTGCAAATACGTTATTTTTTAGTAGGCAATTAAAATTTATATACATAATGCATAGAACAGTAGTGAGGAGATAACAGGAAGTAATAAATATTTTGGATGACTTCTTATTTTGTAAAACTAGGGTGTAGAAAGGATGAAACAGATGGAAGAAAAACGAATTGCGATTTTTGTAGTGGATGGCAATGTCAAAGTCGCGAGCAAACTCCGTGATGTTGTGTTAGATATTGTTGATTTTGATAATTTAGGAGAATACGTAGAGCCTGCTTTTACAGGGATATTGTATTAAGAACAGGAGGGAGTATGATTCCAAAAGAAGTAATGGTATAATACGTCTCAATTTCCTGATTTAGCAAATCTGCTACCAACTGAAATTGTTGTTTATCCGGCTATTTGCCGCGCAGCCCGATTGGTGAGGGCTGATTAAAGTTTCACTTTATTAAATTGGATTAAGAGATTCTTGAAATGAGGTAGAAACAAAACAGCTTTGTGGGAATTAAACAAAAGGCTGTTAAAACAATTAAAGTGTTAGTTAAAAAAAGCTGATAGCTGAGCGAGAAGTAAACAATTAAAAAACTTTACTACATATGTAGCAAGTTTTTTCTTAACGTACGAAAATCTCATTATGCATTACTATTAACTTAAGATCATGTATCTTATGATGAAATTCTATCTCTCTATTCATTTATTCGAAGATTCTTAAAATTCTTGCGATAAAACGTGGATGTATTTATAATTATAGTTAGTTAAGCTAACTAATTATAGTTGGATTTTCAACACAGGAATAGTTCAATAAAAAACAAGAATCTGAAGCAAATTTGTTAATCTATAGGGCGATTCCTCAAAGAATAGAGCTGTACGCAGAATGAATTTAAAAAAACGGTAGCGAAGGGAAACTAATTAAATGGCAGCTAAGCTTGGTTTATTTATGTTATGAGTATCTGATAATGCACGAGACAAAGAAATGGTATGTCGCTAATTACTTGCTTTCTGTGCTTCTTGTGCATCATTAATTGAGAAGTAAAGTTATTAAATAAAATACATGTAAGTATAAAAGATAAAGTTGGAGAAGGTAGATAAATACGTTGGATTATTAAATTCAACGTATTTTTACAGAATAAAAGTTAGTCTAACTTATTATAAGTTAAGCTAATTTAATTAGAAGGAGGTGAAAATTGTTTACAACTTGTCTTAGTAATAACACAAATTACTTAAATATACTGATTTCTATGGAACTTAAGAAATTTGGAACAAATAACAAGGAGGGTTTAATTAATGAATAGTTCTAAAGAAAATAATCCTATTTTGGCGGTCGTTAGCTCCAGCGGTAATCAAATTCATTTCTTCAATACGAAAAATTTTGAAAGAATAGGGGTTATAGATTCTCCAGTTACAGAACCTCATGAATTATGTTTCGATTCTAAGCGTCAATTGTTATATGTAAGTATTACTTATCGCTCAGGTTTTTATAGAAATAATCCGGAAAAAAGCCATGAAATTTTAGTTATCGATATTGATCAATTTAAAGTAATTGATATCATTGATATTTCGCCGGAATTTGCACCACATGGTTTAGTTTATAATGAAAAAAAAGACTTATTGTATGTAAGTGTTGAATCTGGTGAAGGAGGAATTTTAATTATTAATCTTAACACGAGAAAAGTGCTAGATAGAATCTCTACAGAAGCAACAGGTCCACATTGGTTTGTGACGAATCCAGATGGTACAAAAGGATATTCCTCTAATAAAGAGGCGCCCTTTATATCGGTTTTAGATACACATAATAAGGAGTTAATTGGAAAAGTATCTATGCCCTATGGTAGTGAAGAACTAGCTATTTCTCCTAAAGGTAATCGAGTTTATATCCCTTCACCATGTTTACTTGGAGACTACAAAGAGGAGCAACCTACACTTAGCATCATTAATACAGAAACCGATAAAATTATAAAGACAAAATCATTTTCAGATTTAATTACTCCGGTTCATGTAACGAATGATGGGAAAGTATTGGTAGGACATACGCGTTTTCAGAATAAGAATGGAGAGAGAACAAGAAGTATGTTTTCTCCAGCACCAGGGTATGTTTCTGTTCTTGATGGAGAATCGTTAAATGTGTTAGGTACAATAGAAGTAGATTTACTCCCAATTACAATGCGTTCTTCTACGGACGGAACGGTTGGATATGTTTCTAACCTTAGATCAGGGACAATAAGTGTATTAGATTTAGTTAATTACAAGAATGTTCATACCATTGAAGTTGATCCAGGAGATCGAAATGCAGATCCTTCTGTAAATCAAGGAGCTCACGGTATAGCATATATAGAAAGGTAAAATAAGAAAACGCTATTCTTTTTGTAGAAATTTACAGAAAGTATGGCGTTTTTTATGTATCTATTAATTTCTGATGAATTCCAATTAGGTCTATTTTTTTTGCTGGTTAGGAGCGCCTGTTATTCATTATTGACTTCTGATAAATAGATTATGTTTCCATGTTAAAAGAGTAGGCAAAGTTTTTTAATGCTTGTTATTAGCTTTTGTATGAAATTAACTTTGGATAATTGATTATTGTATTCTTCTAATTGGATTAGATATTCATAATTAATTTGCAACAACCAAACTTCTTTGAAAACGAACTAAAAGGTATTTTAAATGTATGTTTTAAAACACCACTAATAATGATAACGTTTGCTAAATATAGGAGCTCCTTAAGTTTGTAAGAAGCTTACAAACCTCCTTCTTCCAATGCAACTTAAGCGTAAATTAATTTTTTGTAAATATGGAACAATGTCCTTACTTACACTGTCTATTAAGCGTTAAACATTTTTTATTAAATATATTAAGAAAGGAATCATCATTTTTAACTAAGGGAGAAGATTGAATTGAAAAAATTATGGATGCTGCTTTTCGTTTGTTTCGCAGTTATGTTGGTAGGATGTAATAAAAACGAACCGCCAAAACAAGCATTTGAAGAATATATCAACTTATGGAATGATAGAAAATTTGCAAATATGTATGATCATTTATCAGATCATGCCAAAAAATCGATTTCTAAAAAAGAATTCACAGAAAAATATCAAAAAATCTATGAGGGGATTGGAGCTAAAAATTTAAAAGTTAAAATGAAAGGAGAGAATACGAAAGATAAAGAGCTTTTTCTTTTTGAAGTTAAAATGGATACGGATGTAGGATCAGTTTCATTCATCCACGAAGCAAAACTTGTGAAAGATAAAGAATCTTGGAAAATAGATTGGACACCGGACTTCATTTTCCCAGGAATGAAAAAAGATTACAAAGTACGTATGCAAATAGAGCAAGGAAAACGAGGAGAAATATATGATCGAAATGGAAAAGGGCTTGCAACGAATGGTAAAGCAACTGAGGTTGGAATTATTCCAGAGAAACTAGGCGAAGCAGCAGCGCAAACGAAAGGAATAGTAGCGCAATTACTTGATATGTCTATAGAAGAGGTCGAACAAAAGCTCACAGCGAAATGGATAAAACCAGACTCCTTTGTACCAATTGGCGTTTTAAAAGAGGGAACTAGACAGAATGATTATATTGAATTAGAAGGAGTTTCATCTCGCCCAGTAAATATTCGTACGTATCCATTAGGTGAAGCAGCGGCACACTTAACTGGATATATAGGAAAGGTGAATGCGGAGGAGTTAAAATCACTTCAAAAACAAGGTTATCAAGCAGATGATTTAGTAGGTAAGACCGGTTTAGAGAAAGTGTTAGAAAATAAATTGCGTGGTGAAAAGGGTGGACGCGTATTTATAGAAGATGAGAATGGGAAAGAGATTAAAAACGTAGCAAAAAAAGAAGCAAAAGAAGGAGAAAATGTTACGTTAACAATTGATGCTGCAATTCAAGAAAAAATCTTTAATGAGATGAAAACTGAAGCAGGATCTAGTGCAGCGGTCAATCCTAAAACAGGTGAAACAATCGCACTTGTAAGTAGCCCTGCTTATAATCCAAATATAATAGTTAGAGGAGCATCGAAAGCCCAACGAGAAGCATGGAATAACGACTCGAAACTACCAATGACGAATCGCTTTACACAAGCATTTGTACCAGGTTCCGTATTTAAAACGATCACAGGTGCAATTGGTTTGGAAACAAACACAATAAATCCGAAGGAAGAATTTAAAATTCAAGGATTGAAGTGGACAAAAGATTCGTCTTGGGGAAATTACTATGTAACGCGTGTAAAGGATGCAAGTCCAATTGATTTTGATAAGGCAATGAAGTACTCTGATAATATTTATTTTGCTCAACAAGCTTTGAAAATGGGAAAAGATCAGTATGTAAAGGAATTTAAAAAGTACGGATTTCATGAAAAATTACCAATCGAATACGAATTTCCTATTTCAATCATTGCAAAAGATGGGATAAAAAACGATATTCAACTAGCAGACACGGGCTATGGACAAGGACAAGTATTAATGACGCCACTTCATTTAGCATTAACATATGCACCGATTGTGAATGAAGGGAATATTCCGTCGCCACATCTTTTAAAAGAAGCAAAAGTAGCAGGGAATTGGAAAGAAAATGTGGTTTCTAAAAAGAATCAAGAGATATTAAAGAGTGCATTAATCAAAGTCATTAATGACCCTGATGGTGCAGGGAGAATTGCAAAGGTTGATGGTGTAACGCTTGCTGGTAAAACTGGTACAGCAGAACTGAAAGAGTCGAAAGAAGCAGACGGAAAAGAACTGGGATGGTTCGCAGCTTTCGATGCAAATGCGCCAGACATGATTGTTACAATGATGATTGAAGATGTAAAAGGAAGAGGAGGAAGTAACGTTCCAGGTGAAAAAGTAAAACATGTATTTCAGAAATAATACTTAATTATAAGGTGAATTTTTTGACTAAATTTATTACATGTTTGCTTAACTCAAAGATATAAATTGGGGAAAATATAGAACAATTAAATTTCAAAAAAGCATTCTTTCTAATCGAGAATGCTTTTTTGCTGCGACTCTAGAAAGTTAATACCTTATCTTAATTTTCATTTCTAAAAAGTTGGCATTGCTAATGGTAAATAGAAGAGTATAGCAAATTGAAATGGACAAGTGGAGTGTTACGTTAAATTCAAAAAACAGATTTTCATGAGTAGAATTTTATCATTGTATGCTTTACTTGTTTTTTAGTAGTATTATTCTGCTTGAAAAAAGATAAACAATGGAACAAATGAAATTTGTATCTTGTCTATATATTGAAACCATAATAAAAGTGAGGGCAGTTTTTATGTTTATTCAAATAAGTTTGAGGTGTGGAAATGGAACAGACGTTTATTGAAAAGTGTAATCATGATGAGCTGGACTATGTTATAAAAGACTATTGGCAAGATGTATGGAATTATTCATTTATTATTACGAAAGATCCACACTTATCAGATGATATCACGCAAGATGTATTTATAAAGGTGTTTAAAAATTGGAATTCATTTCGAAAGGAGTCATCTATTAAAACGTGGATATTAAAAATCACAAGAAATACGGCAATAAACTATTTGAAATCCTCTTATTTTAAAAGGATATCTTTAATAGGATTTTTTAGTGACGATAAGCAATCCCTGTCAGCAGAACAAGAATTTTTTAAGCAAGAAGAAATGAATGATGTGTGGAAGGTTGTATTAGAACTACCTAAAAAGCACCGTGAAATAATTATATTGGACGCAAAATATGAATTATCTTATGAAGAAATGGCTGAAACATTAGGAGTATCCATTGGAACTGTAAAATCGAGATTAAGTAGAGCGAGAAGTAAGGTTTCAAAATTAATAGGGGAGGGTAGTAGTGATGAACAATAAACAAAATCCTGACTGGTATAGAAAAATAAAAAAAGGGCCAATGGAGAATCGTAAAGATGAAGAAGAATTTATTTCTAAAATAAAGCAGTCTATATATGAAAATAATGAAGTGGATTTTGTAAAACATAAAAGACCATTTCGTAAAAAAGCATTACCTATTGTAGTTGTTTTAGTTTGTACAATGTTATTTTTCATTGTTCAACAACCTTGGCTTGATGATAATAAATCACCGGTACAAAGTAGTACTCAAATTAAGCCTAAAACAAAAGATGAGTCTGCTCAAGATCCATCATTAAAACAATTTATGAATGAACTATATCAAAGTACGAACTCGAAAAATGAAAATGACCTGTACAAAGCGTTAAATGATGAAGTTCTATTTAAAGGGAAGAGTTATAAGAAGGATGAACTGAAGTTTGATGAAGATATTTTTCATGAGTTGCAAGTCGCTCTTACAATGGGGGGAGAGTTTGCAAATGATACAAAAAAAGTATACAAAGTACCAAGTGGATTGACAGAAAGTAACCAACCAAAGCAAGCGCATTTTATATATGCAACGGTTACTGGAAATAAAACGAAAATTTTAGCTGAACCAAAACGAGAATCACAAGTGTTATATGAAGTATCTAATGAAATGGTAAAAGCTTGGATTCCAGAAAAAGTGCAAAATGATGGATATATAAAAATATCGACAATTAATGGCAATACTGGATACGTACAAAAAGAGTATGTTTTAACTGATATTAAGTATTCATTTATGTTCGAAAAAAATGATAATGGTGAATGGAAAATAATAAATGTAGATTCTATTTGGTAAAAGAGGAAGGTTCACTTTAATGAACCTTCCTCTTTGTTTTTATTCTCTTTTTGAAGTGTATGCCAAGACTCTAAAATTTCTGATGTAACGAGAGCGGCAATGTTTTTTTCTGAATTACTACCAGGAATAACGACAGAAACGGCAATTTGTGGATCTTCAGTAGGAGCATATGCAATGAAAAGAGAATGATTTATCATTCTTTCTTGCTCATTTGGAAAGCCTGTAATACCTGTTTTACCTGCGACGTCAAAAGGCAACTTTTTAATTTCCTCTATATTTTGACTCATTCCACCTTGCACGACACTCCAAAAGTTCATCGGGTAACGATTTGAACTTTCTAAAATTGGTTTAAACTTTTTTGTTTCCTTACCGTCCGGACTAATAATTGCACTTACAGTTTGAGGTTTATATTTATCACCTTTACTTGCCAAAGTTGCTGCATATTGAGCGAGTTGAAGAGGGGTATGCACTTCATTTCCTCCCCAAGAGGCGTTTAATAAAGCGGAGATTCCATTTTCAAACTTATTAGATGGATGGAATTCATATTGTCCGTCTTCTTCAAAGGGTAAATCAATCCCGGTTTTAGAACGTAGGCCGAATTGTATTAAATAATCTGTCCATATATGTGCCACTTTTTCTATATTCCCATTATTTTGGTTGAATAGGGGCAGAGCTACTTTTGCTGTCATAAATGTGTTAGATGAATTAATGATAGCCTGCCTCGGTGTAATCTCACCTGTTGGCGTTCCAGGTGCATTCGTAATGTTATTTTGATTATCATACTGAAAAGTCCCTTTATCTAAATAAGTATCTTCGGGTTGGAAAAGCTTTTCGTTTAATCCAATTAAAATAGTGAGTGGTTTTATAGTAGAAGCCATATTTACATAAGATTCACCATACTTTAATTTTTGAATTGCTTTATTTTGCGAAAGAGAGTTAATGTTTTCTTTTCTAGAAGATACACGTGTATTTAATATATTTGGATCAAAAACTGCCGTGTTGGCCATAGTTAAAATTGCGCCAGTTTTTGCATCGCTTACTACAGCATAACCAGCTTTAGCATCAGGTGTTTTCTTAATTTGAGATCTTAATGCTTCTTCTGCCTTTTGCTGCAACTCAGAGTCTAAAGCTAGCCGTACATCTTTACCTTTTTGTACTTTTTGAATATTCCATAAGAATTTTTTATTATTCAATTTAAAAATAAGAGTTTTACCTGGTTTTCCTTTTAAATCATTTTCATATTGCAGCTCAATCCCGCTTTTTCCAACAGCCTTATGCTTTGAATTAAGGTCATTTTCTACATACCCAATTACTTGTGAACCAATTTCGTGTTTAGGATAATATCGAATCCATTCATTTTTAATTATTACATTATTGGGTTTGTTTTTGTTTATGAATGCAAGTTCATTTTCAGTTATATCAGAGTATAACGGTATATCATTCATAGTCTGCTTTTTACAAGATTGTTGTAATTGAGATTTTATGTTCTCTGTAGAAATATCATGTTGAAATTCGCTTGAAAATTGATTAAAAAAAGCTAATGTGTTTGATGTATCTTGTTTCGATAGCTTTTCGTCATTAGAAGTGCAATATAGAGACTTAACTTTCTTATTTGTAGCTAGTATTACACCATTTTGATCAAAAATCTTTCCTCTTTCAGCTGAAGAAGTTGCGATAGTAATTGAAATGAAGTTGATTTTTAATAAAATTAGTAAAATCAAACCTACGATAGAAAAAACCGCAAAAAATCTCCATCTTTTTATATGTAACATATAACCCTCCCTTATGTAGCCTATTTCATCTTATATTTAATTATTTTTTTTGTAAATGTGGAACAACTTTATTGTTTAGGTTGTCTATTAAGTATTACAGCATGAAGAAAGGAATAATTAGCATGAAAATTTACTAGCAAGTTTATATGTAAGTTTAATAAGAGTCATTATACAGTTTAGCACTTCTAATGCAAGTGGCAAAAAAATAGAGAGAAAACAGGAAGGGAGAGTTATTAATTCCGTATCTAAACGAAAAGAAATGGTTGCTTACAAGGATTAAGCAAAAAATTGAGGCGATATTTATAACCGATTATCGGTATCTAATATATAAGGAATGCTTTTAGTATTTGTAGCAATTTCTGAAAGGATTAAATGGAGGATTTATGAAAGAACAAAAAGGCAAGAAGCAGAAGACATATATATCTATTCGATTAAATATAATGTTCCTTTGCATATTTGTACTATTCTCAGCTATTATTATGCAGCTAGGAAAGGTACAAATCGTTGAGGGAGAGGCTTATAAGAACCAAGTGGAAAGTAGTCAAAATGCAATAACTAGTATTCCAGTTCCACGTGGACAAATTTTAGATCGAGAAGGGAAAACAGTTGTTAATAATAAATCTCTTCGCACAATTACGTATACAAGGGTGAAGGGAATTACGAGTGAAGATATTTTAAAAACAGCAAAAGACTTGGCGAAAGTACTTGAAATGCCTGAACAAGATATAAATAAATTAACAGATATCGATAAAAAAGATTTTTGGATGCAGTTGAATTCGAAACGTGCGGAGACAAAGATTACTAAGAAAGATATAGAAAAGTTTAAAGAAAAGGGTATAGAGGGAAAAGAGTTAGATAAAAAAATAGAAGACTTAAGACGAGGTCGTGTTACAGAGGTAGAATTAGCAGAATTAACAGCACAAGATTTAAAGGTGTTAGCTATTAAAAGTAAAATGAGTTCAGGTTATCAACTAACACCACAAATCATTAAAAAAGATGTAACAGATGAAGAGTATGCGCGGATAAGCGAAAATCTTGCGAATTTTCCAGGAGTAGATGCAACTGTTGATTGGGAACGTAATTATGTAAACGGTAATTTATTTCGTTCTGTATTAGGAAATATTACGAGTAGTGAAGAAGGATTACCGAAAGAAAATTTAGATTCTTATTTAGTACGTGGATATAACCGTAATGATCGTGTTGGAAAAAGTTATATTGAACAACGATATGAAGATGTATTACACGGCACAAAAGAAGAAGTGAAAAATATTACTGATAAATCAGGAAACATTGTTAGCACAGAAATAATCTCTAAAGGAAAAAGTGGTAATAGTTTAACATTAACGATTGATATGGAATTACAAAAGAAAGTGGAAGAAAGTATAGAGAAAAACTTGAGAGCTTTTAAGAGTTCAGAGCCACTGCTCGATCGAGCTTTTGTTGTCATGACTAATCCAAATAACGGACAAATTTTATCAATGGCAGGCAAAAAGATTGTAGAAAAAGAAGGGAAAATAGAAGTTGAGGATTTGGCATTAGGAAACATGACAACTTCGTATGAGCTAGGGTCAGCTGTAAAAGGTGCTACTTTATTAACTGGATATGAGACAGGCGCAATACATCCAGGAGATCAATTTTATGACGCGCCGATGAAATTTAAAGGTACACAAGCTAAGAAATCGTGGAATGTATCCGGATTTGGTAATATTAATGATTTACGGGCTTTACAAGTATCTTCGAATGTATACATGTTCCAGACAGCTTTAAAAATTGCGGGAGTTAATTACGTACCAAATGGCTCATTGGATATTAAACAAGGAGCATTTGATACGATGCGCTATTATTTCAAGCAATTTGGTTTAGGTGTCCCAACAGGTATTGATTTACCGAATGAAATAATTGGACAAACGAGAAAAGTAGATAGTCAACCTGGGTTTTTACTAGATTTTTCTATCGGTCAGTATGATACGTATACGCCGTTGCAATTAGCGCAATATATTTCAACGATTGCGAATGGTGGTTATAGAATGCAACCTCAAATTGTACAAGAAATACGAGAACAATCAATAAAAGAAGAGGTTGGCAAAGTTATACGTTCCATAGAGCCTGTCGTATTAAATCGAATTGATATGAAGAAAGAACATATTGATCGGATAAAAGAAGGGTTTAGATGGGTATTCCAAGAAGGTGATGGAACTGGCGTGAAATATTTCAAAAACGCGCCATATAAACCAGCAGGAAAGACAGGAACAGCCCAAACTGTATATGGTGGAGATGACCCGATTGGTAGAAATGCAAAAGGAGAACGTATGGAATGTTACAACTTAACGTTAGTTGGATATGCTCCATATGATAATCCAGAAGTAGCATTTTCCGTAGTAGTTCCATGGCTTCATGATGATAAAAATGGAATTAATTCTATAATCGGAAAGGAAGTATTAGATGTATACTTTGATTTAAAACAGCAACGCATACATGGTGAAGCTACTAGTACAGGTAGTTCTAAGCAAAATTAGAGTACTTTTCTCAGGGAAAGACCCTGTTCATATAAAGCCATTTATAAGTAAAAAAATGAAATATGAAATAAGAGATAGAGGCGTCGTAGCTACTATCTCTTATTTTGTTAATAACTCTCATACTAGCTATAATTTTTTTAGTTTATGGAACAAATTTGGTTCGGTGATTGTCTATTATGTGTACGTATAAAAAGGTGCTAAAAATTTGGAAGGAATGATGATTTTGAAAAATAAGAGGATGCTAAAAATAGGAATATGCGTTGGTATATTAGGTTTAAGTATTACAAGCCTAGAAGCTTTTACAGGAGGGGCACTGCAAGTTGAAGCGAAAGAAAAGACTGGACAAGTGAAACATAAAAATCAGGCGACGCATAAAGAGTTCTCTCAACTTGAGAAAAAATTTGATGCTCGATTAGGTGTATATGCGATTGATACTGGTACAAATCAAACAATCTCTTATCGACCTAACGAAAGATTTGCCTTCGCATCAACCTACAAGGCTTTAGCTGCAGGAGTATTACTACAGCAAAACTCAATTGATACATTAAATGAAGTAATCACATTTACGAAAGAAGACTTAGTGGATTATTCACCTGTTACAGAGAAACATGTAGATACTGGAATGAAACTAGGAGAAATTGCTGAGGCTGCTGTTCGTTCAAGTGATAATACTGCAGGGAACATTTTATTTAATAAAATAGGCGGACCGAAAGGATATGAAAAAGCGCTTAGGCATATGGGGGATCGGATTACTATGTCTGATCGCTTTGAAACAGAATTAAACGAAGCTATTCCAGGAGACATTCGTGACACTAGTACAGCGAAAGCTATTGCTACGAATCTTAAAGCTTTTACGGTCGGAAATGCACTTCCAGCTGAAAAACGTAAAATTCTTACAGAGTGGATGAAAGGAAATGCTACAGGGGACAAACTTATTCGTGCAGGCGTACCAACTGACTGGGTAGTTGGAGATAAATCAGGTGCTGGTAGTTACGGGACAAGAAATGATATTGCTATCGTTTGGCCTCCAAATAGAGCACCAATTATCATCGCAATTTTATCTAGTAAAGATGAGAAAGAGGCTACCTATGATAATCAACTCATTGCAGAGGCAACTGAAGTTATAGTTAAGGCTCTTAGGTAATAGTATTTTAGTTTTCGCATTTTTAACATAAAAGTATTAAAAGTATAAAGTTAGAAAACGACTCTTTTCGTGTGATAAGAGTCGTTTTTGTGTTCTTATTATTAAAAAGGTAAAAGTAAAAATATAACGAATATATATGACGTATCTCATATGAAATTTTATGTACTGTATTATTTTATTAATTTAAATAAATTTCAAGAAAGTATAATATAATTCAGTTAGCATATAGAAGTGTTTGATGAGAATATAAAGGAGAAAATATGAAAAAAAAGATTAATAGAATCGTAATGATTATTTGTATATTAGTAGGTTTTACAATCTTTTTATATTTACAGAACAATTTAATAAGTATAACTGAGGTTAAAATAACCTCTAGTAAAATACCATCCTCTTTTAAAGGGTATAAAATTCTACAAATTTCAGACTTACACAATAAAAAATTTGGCGATAATCAAGATGTGTTAATTCAAAAAATAAAAAGTATAGACCCAGATATTATTGCGATTACGGGTGATTTAATTGACAGTAAATCATACGATGCAGAAGTTAGTATGCAATTAATACGAGAAATTGTAAAGAAGTATCCTGTATATTTTGTGACAGGAAACCATGAACAATGGTCTGGAAAGTATAACAATTTAGAAAAAGAGTTGAAGAAATATGATGTCAATGTTTTAAGGAATGAACATGTAGGCATTCGAAAGGGTGAGCAAGAAATAAACTTGCTAGGTATTGATGATCCAGAGTTTGTTACTGGAAACCGTGATGAAGGAAATATTATAATAGATGAAATTAAAAAAGCGAAAATTGAAATGCAGCCAGATAAATATAATGTATTATTATCCCATCGGCCTGAATTTATAAAGGAATATACGAATGAGAGGTTGGATTTGGTTTTATCGGGACATGCTCATGGAGGGCAAGTTAGATTGCCATTTATCGGTGGATTAGTTGCGCCAAATCAAGGTGTTTTACCTAAATATACAGCAGGTTTATATGTAGAACAAAATACATCAATGGTAGTGAGTAGAGGATTAGGAAATAGTATCATTCCGCAAAGAATTTTGAATAGGCCAGAGATTGTAGTCGTGCAGCTAAATTAAGCTGTACGATTTTTTTATACAATAATGAGTAAAGGGGCTTTATGTATTTTGCAGGAGTTAACATTACAATTTTGTTAAAAATTTTCTACGTTACATAAAGTAACAAAATTTGACCCTGAGTGTTTGTTATAGTGTAAATAATCAAAAAACTTAAAATTTGTCGAGTGAAAATTGTGATAAGTAATTCATGTAAAAAACTTAAAGGGGTGTACACATGCATAAAGAATATGAAATTGAAGAATACACGGCGATTGAGGAACAAATACATTATTATTGTAAATGTTTATTAGTAAGTCATCCTGATCAAATAATAAAATATTTAGAAAAAAGGTTAGAAAAATATGCAGAAACATTACAATATGCCCATTTATATCCTGACACAGTTATTTTACCGTTACAGCAATTAGTTATTGAATATTCTTTAGACGTTGCTAGAATTCGGAAGTATATGAATTTAAAAACGTAAAGTGAAATTTATAGTTTAAATGAAACAGAGTCGACTTTAGGAAATGAAATTCTAATGTCGACTCTGTTTCATTGTTTAATATCGTTGATTGAACATACATACATACTAATCAATGAAGTTTGACATATAATTAAGCAAGGGTAAAATAAAAGTGAGTACTCACTCATTTTATTGGAAAAGGAGGATGAAACGTGCAACAACCTTCCATTATTTTACGGACTGTATCAAAAAGTTTTGGAAAAAAAGAAGTGTTACACAATCTTTCATTGCAAGTTGAAAAAGCAGAGATTTTTGGTTTTGTTGGACCTTCTGGATCGGGGAAAACAACGCTCATTAAAATGATTGCAGGTATTATTGAGGCAACGAAAGGTGAAGTGCTTGTTAATAATACTAATATGCCTAATTTAAATGAAATGAAAAGAATTGGTTATATGGCCCAGGCGGATGCATTATACGAAGAATTGTCAGCATATGAAAATGCAGATTTTATAGCAACGATGTATGGACTAAAGGGAAAACGTAAAAAGAAAAGAATTGCAGAGGTTTTTGAACTTGTACAATTATCACAGTATATGAAAAAGCAAGTACAACAATTTTCAGGTGGAATGAAAAAACGTTTATCATTAGCAATAGCACTCCTCCATGAACCAGAAATATTAATTTTAGATGAGCCTACAGTGGGGATAGATCCGCTTCTTAGAAAAACGATTTGGGAAAAATTTTATGACCTTAAAAAGAAAGGCACAACGATTATTGTAACGACGCACATTATGGATGAAGCTGAATTTTGTGAGCGTCTAGGATTAATTAGAGAAGGGAAGCTAGTTGCGGTTGGAACAACTGAAGAATTGAAAAAACGCGTGTCATCTGGACGGATTGAAGATGTCTTTTTGCTAGAAGAGGTGGTGCCATCATGAGAGTTACTGGTGTAATCATTCGTATTATTCGCCAATTTTTTCGAGATAAGCGTTCGTTAGCGATGATGTTTGGGGCACCGATGTTATTACTGTGGCTATTATCGCTAGTGTTTACACAGAAAGACTATATACCTCAAATTGCTGTTGTTGATATGCCCGCTCAAATAGTAAAAGTGATGAAAGATCAAGAAGCATCAATTTATGAATACAGTAAAGAAAAGGCGATTTCTGAGTTGGAAAAACAAACGGTAGATGCAGTACTTCGAATAGAGAATGGAAAAATGAAACTTCTGTTGGAAGGTAGTGATTCGTCAAAAAATCGTGCTGTACTTCAAGTATTGCAAAAAAGCATAGAGAACAATGAAGTATCAATTATGAAACCTGAAGTAAATTATTTACATGGCTCTAAAGACTTTACGATGTTTGATGGGCTTGGTCCTGTATTAATTGGTTTCTTTACATTTTTCTTTGTATTTATATTATCAGGTGTATCTTTCGTAAGAGAACGTTTAAGTGGTACGCTAGAAAGGTTATTATCCACCCCAGTAAGAAGATGGGAAATAGTCGCAGGTTATATTATTGGTTTTGGAATCTTTGCCTTTATACAATCCATTATTATCGTAAGTTTTTCCGTTTATATTTTAGATTTATACGTAGCTGGATCCATATGGCTAACGCTACTTATTACATGTATGCTCTCTTTAACTGCACTAACATTAGGTACGTTTTTATCGGCATACGCAAATAATGAATTTCAAATGATTCAATTTATACCGCTTGTTATTGTGCCACAAATCTTCTTTTCTGGATTGTTTCCAATGGAATCTATGAATAAGTGGCTACAAATGTTAGGAAAAGTATTTCCACTCACATACGGCGCTGACGCAATGAGACAAGTGATGATTCGGAATCAAGGGTTTACAGAGATTGCATTAGATCTTACTGTATTATTACTTTTTTCAATATTATTTGCAGTAGGAAATGTATTTGCTTTAAAGAAACATCGCAAAATATAATAATGACAAAAAGGAGCTTTATAAATGCAGAAGGATTGGCTGGAGGAATTAATAGCTGCAACTAATACGGATAAACGAAATGAACGTCAAATGCGAATATTAGAGGCGGCTGTTGATATGTTTGGAGAAAAAGGATACGCTTCAACTTCAACAAGTGAAATTGCAAAACGGGCTGGTGTAGCGGAAGGAACAATCTTCCGCTACTATAAGACGAAAAAAGATTTATTACTAGCGGTCGTAATGCCAACTTTAACTAAGTTCGCTGCACCATTTTTCGTACAAACCTTTGCAAAAGAAATATTTAAATCGGAGTATGAATCGTACGAAGGACTTTTAAGGGTTGTAATTCATAATAGATTTAAATTTGCTCAAAAACACTTTCCTATGATAAAAATATTAATTCAAGAAGTACCATTCCAACCAGAACTGAAAAATGAAATACAACAATTAGTAGAAACAGAACTGTTTTCACATTTCAAAAAGTTGATTGTGAAATTTCAAGAAGAAGGGGAAATTATTGAGATACCACCATCTTCCGTACTACGTCTTACTTTATCAGCTGTATTAGGTTTATTATTAACACGATTTTTATTATTGCCTGAAGAAAAATGGAATGATGAAGCAGAAATTGAAAATACGATTCAATTTATATTGTATGGATTAACTCCACGAATTTAATCGTCGAAGTGTGAATTACATACATTACTTTTTAAGTAAAAATAAATCGCCTTTAAAAAGGCGATTTATTTTCGTTATATATTTTTGATAAATAAGTACTTGTTTACTAAAAACATTCTAAATCAGCGTGTTTCTTTGTCTCTTCTTCTAAGACCTAATAATCCTGCTAGTCCTAATAAACCAAGCCAAGCCCAATTATTATTTCTATCACGATTATCATTTAAATCATTTGTTGTATTTACATTTCGAGTTCTTACATCATTATTAACTCTGTCTAAATTATTGTCATTTACTCGAGTTGAAATATCAGTGTTATTCACTCTATTCATATTATTTCCATCGTATTCAGCTTGCGCAGATGTACCTAAAAACATAATAGAGAGTGCTAAAACACTTAAAATAGATGATAATTTCTTTTTCATAACAATTCCCTCCTTTCTTAATCATTAATTTCTCCGGAGCATCTGTGTATTATTCATTTCACAATATCTAAACCAGTATAAAAGGGCGCACATTTATTGAAAATAGAGTTGAATGATTGTTAATATATCATTGGATATATATTTCTCATAAAAATAAATGAATCAAACTTTGCTTAAAATGTTAATCTTAGTACAATTTATAGTATACGGACTAGCACTAAGGAGGTAATGAGATGCGACAATTTGCAAAACCAACAATCGTCGTAAGTAAATGTTTAGAATTTGATGCTTGTCGTTATAATGGAGAGATGATTCCAGATGTAACAATACGAAATTTGCAGCCATTTGTTACATTTATACCTGTTTGTCCAGAAGTCGAGATTGGATTGGGGACTCCTCGTGAAACGATACGAATTGTAGAAGAAAATGGTGAGAATAGACTTGTGCAACCGTCGACACGAGAAGATGTAACTGAAAAAATGGAGCAGTTTTCAAATGACTTTTTACAAACGATATCGGATGTGGATGGTTTTATTTTAAAGAATCGTTCACCAAGTTGTGGTACGCGTGATGTGAAAATTTATTCTGGTTTTGAAAAAGCGCCAGCAAAGGGAAAAGGAGCTGGCTTATTTGGCGGAGCAGTAGTAAAAAAATTTTCGCATCTTCCTATTGAAGAGGAAGGTAGATTGTCGAATTTTATTATTAGAGAGCATTTCTTTACAAGGCTATTTACAATCGCATATTACAAAATGATTAAACATAATAAAAATATGAAAGACCTTGTATCGTTTCAGTCGGATAATAAATATTTATTTATGGCATATAATCAGGTGAAACAAAAGGAATTAGGGCGTATAATTGCAAATCACAAAAATGAAAAGATTGAAGTGGTATTTGAAAACTATGAGAAGACTTTATATGAATTATTTATGCGCACACCCCGTTATACATCGAATGTAAATGTATGCGAGCACATTTTTGGATATTTTAAAACAAAGCTAAAAAAACAAGAAAAAGATCATTTTATAGAACTGTTACAAAAGTATGCAGAAAAGAAAATACCGCTTAGTAGTTTACTTACAATTTTAAAATCATGGGCCATTCGATTTGATGAAAAGTATTTATTAAGACAAACGTATTTCGAACCATACCCTGAAGCCTTAGTAGAAATTTCTGATTCGGGAAAAGGTAGAGATTATTAAACAATAAATTACATAATTCGACACAAAACCTCCTATGTTGTTGTAGAACAATGTAGGAATTTTTTTGTGCATTAGTACAGAATCTGTTTTAAAATTAAGTTATGACAGAATTATAGCAATTGTCTAACTAATGTTCTTGTCTTTTAAGTTGTTATGTTTGTAGTAGAAACTCGCACGCTGTCGAAACTCAATATTCGATAAGGGGTGTGTAGCGGAATGGAATTTACTCTAACTCGCGAAAAACAAATGATTAAAGAAATGGTACGTGACTTTGCTGAAAAGGAAATCGCACCGAAAGCTGTATATTATGACAAAACTGCAGAGTTTCCATATGAAACATTTCAAAAAATGGGCGAACTAGGATTATTAGGCATCCCATTCCCAGAAGAGTATGGAGGTTCAGGTGGCGATACAGTATCGTATGCGTTAGCAGTTGAAGAAATTGGTCGCGCTTGTGGTGGCACTGGTTTAAGCTATGCTGCAACAATTTCATTAGGTGCTTCTCCAATTTATTATTTCGGTACAGAAGAACAAAAACAAAAGTATTTAGTTCCAATGGCGTCAGGTAAAACATTAGGTGCCTTCGGATTAACGGAGCCGAATGCTGGATCTGATGCAGGTGGCACTCAAACGAAAGCGGTATTAGATGACGATGAGTATGTAATCAGTGGTGAGAAGTGTTGGATTACAAACGCAGAGTATGCAAACACAATTATTGTAACCGCTGTCAACGGCATTGAAGAGAATGGTAGAAAACGCATTTCGGCATTTATCGTGCCTACTACGAGTGAAGGGTTAACGATTTCTAGTCCTTACGATAAGATGGGTGTTCGTGCTTCTAATACTTGTGAAATCGTACTTGATGGTGTTCGTGTACCGAAAGAAAATATTCTTGGTGATGTAAATAAAGGTTTTAAACAATTTTTATATACACTTGATGGAGGGCGTATTTCAATCGCAGCATTGGCAGTTGGTATTGCACAATCAGCCTTTGAACGTGCATTGCAATATGCGAAAGAACGTCAACAATTTGGAAAGTCAATCTCTAATTTCCAAGCGATTCAATTTAAATTAGCTGATATGGCGACTGAAGTAGAGTTAGCTCGTAATTTAGTACATAAAGCAGCTTGGTTAAAAGATAACGATAAACCTTTCGGTAAAGAAGCGGCTATGGCAAAACTATTCGCATCGGAAGCAGCAAGTCGTATTGCGAATCAAGCAGTACAGATTCATGGTGGATATGGCTATATGCGTGAATATGAAGTTGAACGACATATTCGTGATGCGAAGCTATTAGAAATTGGTGAAGGAACTTCTGAAATTCAACGTCTCGTAATTGCTAGACATTTAGGATGTAGATAAAAGGGAGGAATCACTATGTTTCAAAAAATATTAATTGCGAATCGCGGGGAAATTGCTGTTCGTATTATGAAAACTTGTCAAAAACTTGGCATACGCACTGTTGCTATTTATTCTGAAGCAGATGAAAATGCCCTTCATGTGAAGATGGCAAATGAAGCTTACTTAGTAGGTGGACCGCGTGTTCAAGAAAGTTATTTAAACCTTGAAAAAATTATTGAAATAGCTAAGAAGACAAATGCAGAAGCGATTCATCCAGGTTATGGTTTATTATCAGAGAATCCGTCTTTTCCGGTTCGTTGCAAAGAAGAAGGAATCGTATTTATCGGTCCTTCAGAAGAAATCATTACGAAGATGGGAAGTAAAATCGAATCACGTATCGCAATGCAAGCAGCAGATGTCCCAGTAGTCCCAGGTATTACTACAAATATTGAAACTGCTGAAGAAGCAATTGAAATTGCAAAACAAATTGGTTATCCATTAATGCTTAAGGCATCCGCAGGCGGCGGAGGCATTGGTATGCAGTTGATGGAAACTGAGCAAACGCTCACCAAAGCGTTTGAAAGTAATAAAACAAGAGCGCAAAACTTTTTTGGTAACGGAGAAATGTATTTAGAGCGATATATAGCAGACGCGCATCATATTGAAATTCAGCTTTTAGCAGATACACATGGTAACACAGTGTATTTATGGGAGCGTGAATGTTCGGTGCAGCGCCGAAATCAAAAAGTAATCGAAGAAGCACCTTCACCATTTTTAGATGAAGGTACACGAAAGGCAATGGGAGAAGTTGCTGTACAAGCTGCCAAAGCACTTGGCTATACAAATGCAGGTACAGTTGAGTTTCTTGTAGATGATCAGAAGAACTTCTATTTCTTAGAGATGAATACGAGATTACAAGTAGAGCATCCAGTGACAGAAGAAATTACGGGATTAGACCTTGTAGAACAGCAACTTCTTATCGCAAGTGGAGAGAAACTATCATTTACTCAGGATGGTGTAAAACGTAGTGGTCATGCCATTGAAGCTCGTATTTATGCAGAAGATCCGAAAACATTCTTCCCATCACCTGGGAAAATTACAAATTTAACATTACCGTCAAATGTACGGATCGATCACTTCTTAGAAAATCATGTAACGATTACACCTTTCTATGATCCAATGATTGCGAAAGTCATTGCACATGGCGAGACTCGTGAAGAAGCAATTTCGAAATTACATGATGCTCTAGAAGAATTAAAAGTAGAAGGTATTAAAACGAACACGCCAATGCTACTGCAAGTTTTGGAAGACGAAGTGTTCAAAGAGGGTATTTATACAACGGGTTTTGTAACGAAACAACTCGTTAAAAAATAAGATTTAACAATATTAAGGGGGAAAAAATGATGACGAAAGTATACGCATCGATGGCAGGAAACGTTTGGAAGATTGTTGTAGGAGTAGGAGATACAGTAGAGGAAGAGCAGGATGTCGTCATTTTGGAATCTATGAAAATGGAAATTCCAATCATTTCAGAAGAAGCCGGCACAGTTATGAAAATTAATGTGCAAGAAGGCGATTTTGTAAATGAAGGAGATGTATTATTAGAAATTGAATAGGGAGATATAGGGGGAAGCGAATTGAAACTACCTAATTTTGCTGTCATTAAAGAAGTCGGGCCACGTGATGGCTTACAAAATGAAAAAAAGATTGTTGGCACAAAAGATAAAGTAAAATGGATTCAACTACTTACAGAAGCAGGATTGTCGTATGTTGAAGTTTCCTCATTCGTTCACCCAAAATGGGTCCCTGCATTAGCAGATGCAAATGATGTATTTTCTGAGCTGAAAAGGGATCCAAATGTTACATATGCTGCGCTTGTTCCGAATCAAAATGGTTTGGAACGAGCTTTTTTGCAAAATGTAGATGAGGTGAATGTTTTTTTATCAGCAAGTGAATCTCATAATAAAAGTAATATTAATAAATCGATTAAAGAAGCATTAGTTGTAATTGAAGATATAACAAAACAGGCATTATTCGAAGGGAAAAAGGTAAGAGGCTATGTTTCTACTGTATTTGGATGTCCTTATGAAGGGGATATAAGTGCTACAGCAGTTGACGAATTATGTAATCAACTATTTTCATACGGCATTTATGAAGTTTCTCTTGGGGATACAATCGGTGTAGCGAATCCATTACAAGTAGAACAAGTATTAGAACACCTATTAAAGAAGTATGATGCTTCGCAGTTTGCAATGCATTTTCATAATACGTATGGAATGGCTCTAGCGAATGTAGTTAAATCATTAGAATACGGTATTACAACGTTTGATAGTTCTTGTGGTGGACTTGGGGGCTGCCCTTATGCACCAGGAGCATCAGGTAATGTTGCTACTGATGACCTAGTACATATGCTCCATAAATTAGGAGTCCAAACGAATATAGACGAAGAAAAGTTATTGAGAGCTAGTCAATTTATTCAAAGTAAGTTAAATATCCAATTACCGAGTCATGTGTATAGAGCGCTTCAACATAAAACGATAAGTAGGTGAGTAGATGCTACAATTACAAAACATTTCCGTTGATTACGTAACACCTCACGTAGTAAAGATTTCGTTAAATCGTGCGAGACAAGCAAACTCATTATCTTTGGCATTATTAGATGAATTACAAACTATATTAACTCAAATAAGTGAAGATTCAAGCGCACGTGTAGTTATTTTGACTGGTGCTGGTGAAAAAGCATTTTGTGCTGGTGCAGATTTAAAAGAGCGTGCCGATATGAATGAAGAACAAGTTCGTCATGCTGTTAGTATGATTCGCACTACTATGGAGATGGTTGAACAATTACCACAGCCAGTTATTGCTGCTATAAATGGAATCGCACTTGGTGGTGGTACGGAATTAAGTTTAGCTTGTGATTTTAGAATTGCTGCTGAATCTGCAAGTCTTGGTCTTACTGAAACGACACTTGCAATTATACCAGGAGCAGGTGGTACACAGCGCTTACCAAGATTAATTGGAGTTGGTAGAGCGAAAGAATTAATTTATACAGGTAGACGTATTTCAGCGCAAGAAGCAAAAGAATATGGTTTAGTAGAATTTGTTGTACCAGCTAATTTACTTGAAGAGAAAGCGATTGAAATAGCAGAGAAAATTGCTAGTAATGGACCTATTGCTGTTCGATTAGCAAAAGAGGCAATTTCAAATGGTATTCAAGTTGATTTACATACCGGATTACAAATGGAAAAACAAGCGTATGAAGGTGTAATCCATACGAAAGATCGAATAGAAGGATTACAGGCATTCAAAGAAAAACGTAAACCGATGTATAAGGGGGAGTAAATATGTTAGACCAAAAACAACAATCTAATTCATTTGAAGAACGTGTTGAAACGATTAAACAAGGCGGGGCACCGAAATATCATGAACAAAATAAAGCAAAAGGAAAATTATTTGTTCGAGATCGTTTAGCGCTTCTATTTGATAATGGCGAATATGTAGAAGATGCATTATTTGCTAACTGTGAACAAACAGGCTTACCTGCGGACGGCGTTGTAACTGCAACGGGTAAAATACATGGTCGTACTGCGTGTGTAATGGCTAATGATTCTACTGTAAAAGCTGGATCATGGGGATCACGCACAGTTGAAAAGATTTTACGTATTCAAGAAACAGCTGAAAAATTACGTGTTCCGTTATTTTATTTAGTCGACTCTGCTGGAGCGCGTATTACAGATCAAGTAGAAATGTTCCCAGGGCGCCGCGGTGCAGGAAGAATCTTCTATAATCAAGTGAAATTATCAGGTAAAGTTCCTCAAGTATGTTTATTATTTGGACCTTCTGCTGCTGGTGGTGCATATATTCCAGCCTTTTGTGACGTTGTAATGATGGTAGAAGGAAATGCATCTATGTATTTAGGATCTCCTCGTATGGCTGAGATGGTTATCGGTGAGAAGGTAACTTTAGAAGAGATGGGCGGAGCTCGTATGCATTGCTCTGTATCAGGATGCGGAGATGTTTTATGTAAGACAGAAGAAGATGCGATTACACAAGCAAGACAATACATTTCATATTTTCCAAACAACTACTTAGAAAAGACTCCATTGGTTACACCTCAAGAACCGAAACAATTCGATAAAACGTTAGAACAAATCATTCCAGAAAATCAAAATGCTCCTTTCAATATGAAAGATCTCATTAATAGAGTTATTGATGAAGGTTCATTCTATGAAGTAAAAAAATTATTTGCTCAAGAGCTAATTACAGGCTTAGCACGTATTGATGGTAAGCCAGTTGGTATTATTGCAAATCAGCCGCGTATGAAGGGCGGTGTATTATTTCACGATTCAGCTGATAAAGCTGCTAAGTTTATTAATTTATGCGATGCATATCATATTCCATTATTATTCCTTGCGGATGTACCAGGATTTATGATTGGTACAAAAGTAGAGCGTGCTGGTATTATTCGTCACGGTGCAAAAATGATTTCTGCAATGAGTGAAGCAACTGTACCGAAGATTTCTATCGTTGTTCGTAAAGCATATGGCGCTGGTTTATATGCGATGGCAGGTCCAGCATTTGAACCAGATTGCTGCCTGGCATTACCGACAGCCTCTATTGCGGTAATGGGTCCAGAAGCTGCGGTTAATGCTGTATATGCAAATAAAATTGCAGCTTTACCAGAAGAAGAGCGCGCTAGCTTCATTGCTGAAAAACGTGAAGAGTATAAGAAAGATATTGATATATACCACTTAGCATCAGAGATGGTGATTGATGGTATTGTTCATCCAAACAATTTACGTGAAGAGTTAAAAGGACGTTTCGAAATGTATATGAGTAAATATCAATTATTCACGGATCGTAAACATCCTGTATATCCAGTTTAAAAGCCCTAATTAGGGCTTTCTTGCTCAAAAAGTTAAGGAGGGGAAAACATTGAAACAAGCAGTTTGGTTTCCAACAGAAGAGTATAAGGAAAAAACACGTTTATATGGTTGGATGAAATCATTGGGATATGAAGACTATGAAACTTTTTATAATAAATCTATTGAGGAAACAGCTTGGTTTTGGGGAGAGGCAGAAAAAGCAGTAGGCTATCAATGGATGAAACCTTATACAGAAGTGTTAGATTTAGAAAATGGTACACCGTTTGCACAGTGGTATAATGGCGGAACATGTAACGTTGTAGAATCAGCTTTATCCCGCTGGCTTGCGGATGAAGAAACGAGAATACAGCCAGCACTTCAGTACGAAGGGGAAAATGGAACTTCAAAATCATTTACATATGAAGAGCTTGATAACTGGGTAAGCCGTGTTGCAAATGGTTTGAAACACGCGGGTATTGAGAAAGGTGACCGTGTAACAATTTATATGCCGATGATTCCAGAAACAGTTGTTGCGATGCTAGCTGTAATGAAAATCGGTGCAATTATTTCACCAATATTCTCAGGCTTTGCGTCTGATGCAGTCATGACACGTGTGCAAGCGGCAGGTTCAAAAATGATTATTACCGCAGATGGATTTTCACGCCGAGGAAAAATTGTTTCTTTAAAAGATGAAGTAGATAAAGCTTGTGAACATTGCCCAACTGTTGAAAAAGTGGTAATCGTTCGTCATGCAGGAAATGATTTTACACCACATAACTATGACTTTTCGTGGAGTACGCTAGAAAAAGAAAAACCATTCATACATGCCGAAGAAATGCAAAGTGATGATCCATTAATGCTCATTTATACATCAGGAACGACTGGTAAGCCGAAAGGAACAGTACACACGCATGCAGGATTTCCTTTGAAAGCAGCTTTTGATGCAGGATTTGGAATGAATATTAAACAAGGTGATCGTGTATTATGGGTAACTGATATGGGCTGGATGATGGGGCCATTTCTATTATTCGGTTCACTCATTAATGGAGCAACGATGGTTATGTACGAAGGTGTTCCAGACTTCCCAGAAGCAGACCGGTTATGGGAGACAGTTGATAAATATGAAATTACTCATCTAGGTATTTCACCAACGTTAATACGAGCATTAATGGCAAAAGGTGATAAGTATGTCAATAAACATTCTTTAAAGAGTTTGGAAGTATTCGCATCAACAGGAGAACCTTGGAATCCTGATCCATGGATGTGGCTGTTTGAAACAGTTGGAAAAGGAAATGTACCAATCTGTAACTACTCAGGTGGAACTGAAATCTCTGGTGGGATTTTCGGTAATGTTCTTATTAAGCCAATAGCACCGATTAGTTTTAATGCATCTTTACCAGGAATGGCAGCTGTCGTACTGGATGATCAAGGTAAACCAATTCGAGATGAAGTCGGAGAATTATGCTTAGAGAAACCTTGGGTAGGTATGACGAAAAGCTTCTGGGAAGATGATGAACGTTACGTAAACACATATTGGTCGCGTTTTGAAAATAAATGGGTCCACGGTGACTGGGTCATTTACGATGGTGAACAATATATCATCACAGGGCGTTCAGACGATACGTTAAATATTGCAGGTAAACGTATTGGACCTGCTGAATATGAATCTATTCTTGTGAAACATAACGATGTAATCGAAGCTGCTGCAATTGGTGTACCTGATGAAGTAAAAGGTGAAGTTTGTCATTGTTTCGTAGTATTAAGAGACCATGTAACATTCACAGGAGAATTAAAGAAAGAATTAATGAGTTTAGTAAACTCTCATATTGGAAAAGCGTTGTGTCCTAAAGACATCCACGTTGTAGAAGATTTGCCGAAAACACGTAATTCTAAAGTGATGCGCCGTGTTATTAAAGCAGCTTATTTAGGAAAAGAATTAGGTGATTTGTCTTCACTTGTAAATCCTGAAGTAGTTCCGTTTATTCAGGGGTTACAGTCTAGTAAATTATAAACATAAGAAAGGATCTCTATATAAATAGAGATCCTTTCTTATGTTTATAAAAAGAGAAAAAGTGAAGTTGATGAAGAAAAATTCTACTATTAGTGTTAAGTATGTTTTATAGTTTTAATCAAAATACGATATTATGGAATGTCTACTCAATGGAGAAATACTAATTTACAACAAGGTGATAACAAAGCGTGCCTGCTTTATATGTCTGTTAAAACTTTTACGTGTTAATATATATAAAGCTGACTATACTCAGTCAGCTTTTTATATGTTACATTCTAGTATTTATTTCACTATTTGCCGGGCAGTAATGCCCCCACCTAAAAATTCAGCGAAAGTAAGGAAGTAGGTGTGGGATTAACTTTCCGGAAAAGCCCGATTGGTTCCAAAAGCCATATTCTTTCCTTTACGTTGACATTAAAAAAATTACCAATTTTTTCTTTTACAATGGCAACAAATAAAGAAACATTTACAACGACACTTATTTCGTTTAGAACCCCAATCATCATCACGATGACACTTTTCTTTAGATTTCCACCAATCATCGTCACGATGACACTTTTCTTTAGATTTCCACCAATCATCATTACAATGTTTTTTCTGAGAACTCCAGCAATCATTTTTCCAAGACATTCATTTCTACCTCCTTTCAATAGTGTTCATATTATTCTATGTTTTAATAAAAAAATGGCTTGTTTATTAACCTACTATTTTATCTTTATATGATAGAGTGTTTTCTACTCGATATAGAGTTCATACAAACCATGCTAATTTTTAAGAGATAGTGGAGAGAACTACTACTAGTTATGGTGTTTTCCAATAAACATTTGTTGAAGAAAGCGTTCTGATTAGAAATAATATCTTATTTTCGAGTACGCTTTTTTAAATGTATATTTCACAATGAAAAATGGGAAATCCACAAATAAAGTCTATGTATATGTGAGTTAATGGAAAAATCTAGTGTGTTTTTAAGGAGCGTCTTATTTAAAAGAAAAAAGATTTGTTTTAGAAAGTGGTGTCTAAACATTAAATGGAGTAGGACTAAATTCACGGCCGCTCATTAAACAAGCTTTTAATTAGGAGAAGTCTGTTTTTATAATGAATAATGAAAAGAAAGTATAGTACAATTGTTTGTTTTTTTCTTTTTATGTGTTTGCCTCGTACCCTTTTAAGCTAGTGGACATACTTTACTAATAGAAAGGATTAGGGGGTGAGGTATTGGGTTCTCGATTTAATAATTGTAAAAAGAAGTGTACATGTAAACAAGATGATTGTTGGGAAGTATTCGAAGAGTGTAAAAAAGAACAGCATGAGAAATGTGATAATTCTTGTGTACAAGGAATTAGAGATGAACTTAAGAAATTAATTAATCGAACAGTTCAAATTAATACAGAGGGACGTACTTATGTAGGTACTGTTTCGTCTGTAAGTTGTGATCTAGTTAGGCTTGCGGCTATTCCTGGATCGGTTGGAGTAATTATTTCCATTTGTAAAATTGAAGCAATTTTCCCACCTGTTACAACGGTTACTGCTGACTTTGATTTTAATGGTATTGATGTAGCAAACAAAGCATAATTATGCTGCTTTTTTGTAAAGCCATTCACATGAATGGCTTTATTTTAATTTCATATAAAAGGAGAATATATTCTTTATATAGAAATAAGTTTCAGGTTATAAAGCATGATGTATGAAAGGAGCAAGGAAGTGATTAAACTAGAAAGCTTTAAGAAATCTGATTTTAAACAATTAATAAATTGGATTAACTCCGAAGAATTTCTAATACAATGGTCAGGAAATGCATTCACATTCCCTTTAGACGAACAGCAATTAGAGAAGTATATAGAAAGTGCAAATACACTCGCTTTCAAAGTGGTAGATGAAGTGACCTCAGACGTTATTGGTCATATTTCGCTTGGGCAAATAGATAATATTAATAAGTCCGCTAGAATTGGAAAAGTATTAGTTGGTAATACGAAGATGAGAGGACGTTCTATAGGAAAACATATGATGAAAGCAGTACTTCATATTGCTTTTGACGAATTAAAACTACATAGGGTAACTCTTGGTGTGTACGATTTTAATACATCGGCCATTTTCTGTTACGAAAAAATAGGGTTTGTAAAAGAAGGCTTATTAAGAGAGTCAAAAAGAGTAGGAGAAACGTATTGGAATTTATGGGAAATGAGTATGTTAGAATATGAATGGAAGAAGTAGCAACAATAGTTATTTATAATTATATTATGTTAACAAAAGGGGCTTGGTGGGTATAGTGGATAATAAAACAAAAATAATTTCAATTGCAGCTGTTTCAGGGGGAGAGCTAGTATATTAAAACTGACAAAGAAACCATTTTTGAAAAAGGCCCACCTGCATTGTTTCTGAGGAATAAGAGGGTGAGCCCTAATTAAACGAAACTGAATGAATCTGTAAAAATTGTAACTAAAGTATGCATCAACAAGGTATTGAAAGGGATGAATAGTAAACTTTACAGATTATTCCATATGTAACAAAACTGGTTAGCTTCTGATTTAAGCGCTACTAAATGATTATTATTAATAGAGTTATTCGTATACATTCTGTTCTTTTGGATGTTAAGTACCGTATAATTCACATCGTTTCGTTCATTTGAAAATGTTGATTCATTTAATAGTGTAAGTGTCGAGTTAATGTTGTATTTATCAATTCGCTCTTTTTTTCCTTTGAAAAACAGTTTGATAAGATGTGGCTCATTATTAATGAATAAGCCAAGTTCAGGTGATGAACGGACGATTAAATCATCTGATTTCCAATGTGATTTACCTGGATCAAACCAGGAGATGTCTTTATTTTTTATGAATTTTTTGTATTGCTTTATAACATCAATGTAGTTTTGTTTTTTTTTCTGATCAACCGTTTGTACTAATGTTTCGAAACATTCAAAAGGTAGTTTGTTTTGATGAAATTTAATAACAGTTTCTCGTAATTGTTTCCAGTAATCAAAAGCTGGTTGATATTCAGGTTGGGATTTTAGATTTTTTATAAAGTTTGTTTTAGCTGTACTACCTTTCAGTGTGAAGTCTAAAAATTGTGTAAGCCCTACTTTAATTTCTGTCATATTACATCACCCTTCCAAACATTATTCATTTAATAATAGACGAAATACCCTACATTTTTAAAGAAATGAGCTAGATGCTAGAAAACCTAATGTCCATGCACAATAGATACGGGAAAGCCAATCCGTAAGTATAAATGATGGACCATCCAATTGAAGATAAATTAGATAATGGTTACCAGGTGATAGGTTATTAATATAATCGGATAGTGAGGCGAGTTTAAAAGATAACAATATAGATTATTTAGCTTGGATTTGAGAAAAAAGTGCATGGGAATAAAGAGGGATATAGGGAAATGGGCTCTCATCAAAAAATATAAGTTGGTATCAGTATACCGTAGAGAATGAGTGTATAGAACATACAAGTAAAAGTATTGGCTAGCACACTTAAAATAAGCCGTATAAAAAGTTAATCATCGTGTGCTTTGATTATATAATGTCGGCGAAATAAATAGTGTGAAGGACAGCGATCTTAACAAGTGTTTCATGTAACGTTCATGTACTTTAATTTTTTATAATTAATCAAATTTGAATTTTGTTTGTTGTTAAGAAAAGGTGAGAAGAAAATAAAAAAAGAGGGCTAATGCCCTCTTTTTTTATTAATTTGGTAATTAATCACAGATTGGTATCCCAAGCACTCTTAGAGCTAATGCTACTTGAAGGGAAATCTCTAATCTAGCAATTTCAATACCAGCTACTGAAAGAACTAAAAAAGGTTGTCCGTTTACAAATACAACGCAACTATCCATAGTTAAGCCTCCTTTCTAGTAATCTACTATAGTATATGAATAGAACTTTAATATGTAATAGTTAAATTGTTGGATTTAATAGAATTAATAGATTAACCCATTTAAACTAAACAAACGAACACAACGAACGGAAACAGAGATGGATGTATGCCTCGAAAAACATAGGTTTTAAGACATGGGATATGAAATTCATCATATTGGTCAGCTGTCTATATGGGCGAGGCAGTTAAACTTGCAACCAGTTTCAGCAAATTTAATTGGAAGAGGATGATAGAATTAAAAACCGACTTGCATCTCAAACGCAAGTCGGTTTTTATATATAAGAAGATTTCTTAATTGAAATCCTCGGATTTTTTCTGACGTATATGTAAAAACATTAAGGTGGTAATGATTAAAAAAATCATTATAGTTTGTATAATTAAATTTTTAAACTGAAGCAATAT
Source organism: Bacillus cereus group sp. BfR-BA-01355 (assembly GCF_022663675.1). NCBI lineage: Bacteria > Bacillati > Bacillota > Bacilli > Caryophanales > Bacillaceae > Bacillus > Bacillus cereus group sp. BfR-BA-01355. Next base: position 10,372 of record NZ_JAKUFY010000013.1, on the reverse strand, counting down.
TGTCCACGATGTAAGGGTGTCTTTAAAAGCTTGGAGTGCAGAGTACGAGGAAGGATCAAAACCATACTGTAGCAACTTTTTTGTTTCAATAAATGAAATGTTTTCTTCATCTGCATCTAATATTACTGAAATTAGTCTAGTATCTTCAAGTTTTGCTGTACTGACAAAACTATAATTACCATTAGTTGAAAAACTAGTTTGTAAGCCATCAACACCTTGAAGTTTAATGTTTTCATTAAGGGAATATATCATTTTATTCGTATTGAAAACCTGGGAATCTTTGAAGGAAAATTGGTAAGAGGTTAGTTTCGTAATATTCAATACATCTGGAAAATCTTTTATTAATCGTGCTGCTAATTTAGCTGCGTCTATTGCTGTTGTAGTTGATTGTTTATTTGTATCATTATTAATTCCAGTAGAGTTTAGAAATGGAGATGGTTGTAATAACTTTAGTTCTTTTGCTTTTTTATTCATTAATACTGTAAAGTTATCTTCATTTCCAGCAATGTGTTCTGCAAGAGCGAGTGCAGAACGATTATTCCCTGCCAGTAGCAATGCATGAAGTAAATCACGAACCGTTGTTTTATCATTCGATGTTACTTGTATAGGGCTTGTTTCTACTCGGAAAACTTCGTTACTTATTTGTACGAAGTCATCTAACTGTATTTTTCTATCATTTAGTTGCTCCAATACGATATATTCTGTCATTAATTTAGATAAAGCAGCTGATTGTACTGGAGTTTCTTCATTTTTTTTATAAACAATTTCACCTGAATTAGCATTTATTAAGATAGCTGATTTAGCTTGAATAATCGGACCATTTACATAAAGGTAAAAATATAAAACGATAAGTGCAGTAATGAAAAAAGATAATAATAAAATAGCGAATTTTTTTAAGAATTGCATAAGCGATCCTCCTATTATGACATCAATAATAGTATTGTAAAAAAGAATGCTTAATTAGGAAGAAAGAAAAGGTAAAGAATTTCTAAAGAATTATAAAGGATTATTATTTTTTGTAATTAATGGAAAAAGTTCAATTTCTTATATGATAAGAAATTGAACTTTTTATTTGTGATATTAACCTTTGTAGGGGAGTAGTTTTACAGTGAAAGTAGTTTTTTCGTCATCACTATATACTTCAATTGTTCCTTTATGCAATTCGACTATACTTTTTGCAATTGCTAATCCAAGTCCAGATCCACCAGTGTTTGTAGAGCGCGATTTTTCAACGCGATAAAAACGTTCAAAAATATGAGGTAAATCCGTACTAGGAATAGGTTGTCCGTAATTTGTTATATCAATTGTAATCATATTATTGCTTTCATAAGCAGTAAGGTCAATATAGCGACCTTCGCTTCCATAAGCGATAGCGTTTATAATAAGATTTTCAAACACACGCACTAATTTGTCACCATCAGCTAATACCATGAGCTTTTGAGATGGGAAAGAAGGTCTACATTCTATATTAGCTTCTTGAACCTGTATTCGGAATTGAACAGTTAATTGTCCAAGTAACTCTACAATATCAATGGGGACAGAATACAAGCTTAACTCTTTATTTTGAACACGTGTATATTCGAACAAGTCATTCATTAATGCATTAAGACGAGTTACTTTATCATAAATGACTTGAATATAGTATCGCAATTCCACTTCATCTCTATAATTATCATGATGAATTAAATTTACGTATCCAACTATAGAAGTAAGGGGAGTACGTAAATCATGTGATACATTTGTAATAAGTTCACTCTTTGCTTGTTCCGCTTGTCTTTCTTCATCAATTGAGACTTTTAATTGTTCAACAATTTCATTGACCCCGATTGCTAACTCTTCCAAATAATTATGATTTACAACAGAAACTTTATGATTGAAGTTTCCATTTGCAATGTAACGAATTTCTTCTATCATTTTTTTTATACAAGTTTCATAGTAAAGTTTTCTCTCGTGACGATAAAAAATGTAAAGATAGGATGAAAAAATAGAAAATAAAAACAAATAAGAAACAATCATCATCCATAAAGATTCTTTAACCCCTTTATACTTTTCATAACCAAAAATTCGAATGAATTCTTTACCGAGTTCGGTTAGAGTAAGTGAACTTTCAATTACACTCGTAACGAGGCGATAAATAATTAATTCAGTAATAGGAGTGAGTGTGATAGCTAGTAAGAGCCAAAAAATAAGTTTCCATTTAGGGATATCTTTTAATATATCAAATGCTTCATTTCTCAATTTTATAGCCAACTCCCCAAACAGTGTGAATAAATTTTTCTCCATTCATTACCGTTTCAAGTTTATCCCGTAAGTTGCTAATATGGACCATTACCGTCTTATTTGAACCATAACCATCTTCATTCCAAACGCGTTCGAAAATTTCTTCTGAACTAAATACTCTTCCTGTATTACTCGCAAGTAAATATAAAATATCGAATTCAATAGAGGTTAGTTTAATATACTCTCCATTTACTTTAACAGTATGATTATGTTTGTGTATTTCAACAGAGCGAATACGAATAATACCATCTTCATTCTTTTGCGAAGTAGCATTTTGGAAAGATGATCTTCGTAATAAAGCTTTCACTCTAGCTACTAATTCTAATGGATTGAATGGTTTGATCATATAATCATCGGCACCTGTCATAAGACCTAATATTTTATCCATATCTTCTGCTTTTGCACTAAGCATTAGAATTGGTACAGTATTATTTTCACGTACTTCCTGACAAACTTCTAATCCGTTTCGTTTTGGCATCATAATATCCAAAATCATAAGGTCAACTTCATATGTAGAAACCTTCTGCAATGCTTCATCGCCATCATAAGCTTTATAAATGTTATAGCCTTCATTTCGCAAATAAACAGCAAGTAATTCAACAATTTCTTTATCATCATCAATAATTAATATGTTTTTATTCATTTTGTAGTTCCTTTCCTTACAAATCATCAACATTACTATAATATCAAACATTTATGTACTTGTAGCAATGATTCTGTATAAAATTTCATGTAACGTATTAAAAAGGAGTAAAAAGATTAATAACGAATATAAAATAACAAAGATATTTAAATTCTGCATTATACTGAAAGTTAGTTATAAGGGGGATTTTCTATGTTATATAATGATATATATTCATTTGCTCCAACTGGAAAAATAGACAATGATATTAAAGATTTTCTACTAAAATATAATAAAGAGTTTACATATAAACATTCAATTCGTGTGGCAAATGAGGCAAAAAAGATTGCAGAAAAGTTTCACGTAGATAAAGAAAAAGCAGCAATTGCAGGATATTTACATGATATTAGTGGCATTTTTCCGAACGAGGAGCGGATTGCAGTTGCTGAAGAATTTGGGGTAGAAATAGAGGAAGCAGAAAGAAAGTTTCCTATGATTATTCATCAAAAACTATCGAGAGTAATCGCAAAAGAAATATTTAAAGTAGAAGATGAAGACGTATTAGATGCAATTTGTTGTCATACTACACTGCGTAAACACCCAACAAAGATGGATTTAGTTTTATTTGTTGCAGATAAAATAGAATGGGATCAAAAGGGGACACCACCATATTTAATAGAAATAAAAAAAGGATTGGAAAAATCTTTGGAAAAAGCTGCTTTTGTATATATTTCATATTTGTGGGAAAGGAAAGATACATTGAAAGTTATACATCCGTGGCTAGAAGAAGCATATTGGTATTTAAAAAGAATTGTACAGTAGAAGGGACAAGGAAATGCAATTAAAAGAATATATGAATCAAACATTTCCAGGAGTTACATTAGTACCGTACTTATATTCTCAGTGGGGAAATCATTTGTATTTTGATTTTGGAAAAGATAAATATCAAATTGTAGAAGGAACCGACGATTTAAATATGGAATACTTTTCTCAGCTATATACATATAATAAATTCTTATTTGAAGACATATTTTCAAAAGAAGATGTAGTGTTTGTAGTGACAAATGTTTATAGATTTAAAAAGGAAAACACAAAAACTCCACAGAAAATAAATGTATACAATAAATATATTAAGAAAAGAGATTTAAGATTTCATATAAGACAAGAAACGTTACCGTTTCTATTTGAAGATGAAGAGGCAGATTTATCCCGCTATTTGCCGGGCAGTAAGACCCCCACCTCAAAATTCAGCGAAAGCAAAGAAGATAGGTGGGGGGCGGGCTGCCCCTAAAAGCCCGATTGGTGAGGGCTGATAATCAGTGGGGGATGAACTGATTAAAGTTTCACATTATATTGTACATATCAATTTTCTTTAAAATGTCTTGCGGAAGATATTAAATATGAATCGCTTATACAAGCTGCTAATCATGAGGATTTCTCTGTTTTGTATCCTCGATTTGGACGGAAAAAAGAAATTTCTTATCCAGATGTATTTCTCATAAATGCAACGAAAGATATTGTCATGTTTATGTATGATGATAGAGGATGTGAAGTAATTGCGAAGAATAAAGAAATAATACGAGATTTATATAAGAAATATAAAGAATGGATTCCAGATTATGAACGAGAAAGTATAGATAACTTATTTAAATGACAATAGGGGAAGTGAAGCGTGTAATGAAACGTATTGCAATTGTATCTGCATGGGAACCAGAACTGACGTATTTGCATCAACATTATCCGAGTGAACGTGTTGAAAAAAGAGCAGCTTGGGAATTTCATTTTCATACTATCAATGAGCTGGAAATTATATCAGTTGTAACTGGTGTCGGTAAAGTAAGCTGCGCTAGTTGTGTACAATTGTTAATTAGTGAGTTTCAGCCAGATGAGTTGTTTATGACAGGAATATGCGGAAGTTTATCAAACAAAGTGAAAAACGGTCATATTGTAGTAGCACTAAACGCAATACAACACGATGTTACTGCTGCTGGCTCAGGAGAAGATGTTTTTAATTTATATAACGGTAGAACAGCACCTATTGAAACAACAAAATCACTTGTAAGAAGAATAAAAAAAATACGATTGTATGATCCGATACATTTCGGTACATTTTTATCTGGAGATCAACGTATTCGTAGTTCAGAAATGAGATATTTACTTCATACTGTATACGGAGCATTGGCAGTTGATCAAGAAGTAGCAGCTTTCGCCTATGTGTGTCAAATAAATAAAAAACCATTTTTATGTTTAAAAGCTGCTTCAGATCAAGCAAATGATAAAACGAAAGAAGAACAAAAAATCTTTAAAATGCTAGCATGCGAAAGAGCATGTGAGCATTTAATTGCTTTTTTACGTGTTTATGAGATTAATGTAGTAAATAATAGATAGTTTGTTATAAAACAAATTAATAGTAAGTTATATGTAGGGAAATGTCCGTTCATTTCAAATTAAGAGCTGAAATTTATAATAGATGGAATATATTATATGGGTACATGTTGAGGTTAATACAAGCAATTGGAGGGCAATTTTATATGATTCAATATAAAAGGTGTAGTGAAGTAAATATTGATTTAGTATATGAAGCTTTTAAAGATGGATTTTCCGATTATATTATTAAGATGGAAGTTTCAAAAGAGGGTTTTATACAACGTTTTTTTGGACCAGAAGGTAATTTGCTAGAACATTCTTTTCTTGCTTTAGACGGTGACAAATCAGTTGGCGTAATATTAGGTGGTATAAAGGATTATGAAAGTATAAAGACTATGCGCTGTGGAACATTAGCGGTTCATCCTAATTACCGCGGTATTGGTGTGAGTCAAAAATTATTTGAACTGCATAAAGAAGAGGCGATTCAACATGGATGTAAGCAACTTTTTCTCGAAGTCATTGTAGGAAACGACCGAGCGATTCATTTTTATAATAAGTTGGGCTATGAAAAAGTGTACGATCTTTCTTATTATAATTTAAATGATTTGACTAAAATAATGAATAAAGATTGTAAGGATATTGAAGTAAAACAATTAGAATTTCCAACTTTTAAAGATGAAATTCAGAAATGGTTAAACTTCCATATAAATTGGCAAAATGATGTTGATTATATCGAAAAAACAAATAATGTATTTTATGGTGCATATGTCGATAATGACTTAAAAGGCTCTCTATGTGTAAATGAACAAGGTAAAATTAGTTTTATTTTCGTAGACAAAGTTTATAGAAATATTGGTGTTGGGATGAAATTATTAGAAGTAGCAAGAGAAGAATTAAATTTATCAAGTTTATCAATTGGGTTTCCTAACAATAATTTACTGGAGGGTTTTTTAAAGAAATGTGGATTTGAAAAGAATTTTTTAGCGCAATATGAAATGTATTTATTACTCTAAAAGCGGAAGGGATTTATTCTTTTCGCTTTTTATTTTTTCTGTTAAGTTGGTAAATGCTTCGCAACTATAATTTGTAATGAGAGGAATTTGTTTATCCTTAAGTTATCTTTTTAATTGTCAATTTCATGCTAATAATTTTCTTTGTATAATATTCTAATTTTATGTAGAATAGATACGATGGGAGGGGATGAAATGAATAATGGATTAAAGTTTAAGATTTTTGAATTGCATTGTCTTGTTCAAAAGACTTATTCTGATATTAAAATAGCGTGTGATATTGCTATTTATCAAGAAAACACTTCTAAATATTTAATTTCATTAGGATTTTTAAATAAATCATATATGACTTATATAGAAGCAAAAAGATTCTATCGCGAAAATGAAGAGCTTGTAAGTGTAGAATTTGATAATTTCTTTGATATGTATGATAAATTAGAAAACGAATTAAAACAAGTTATTTCAACTGAAGATAAAAATCCTTCATTGCTACATAGCAGACTTGATCAGTTTCAACAGAAAGTTGAAAATATAAATGACCTAATAAAAGTATTGCAAAATGCTCGTTAATGAGTGCTTTTTTCTTTTTTGTATAGAAATTATGTATTAAAAACATTTTAGGGATATTACATATTAAAGAGGTGGCTTTTGTTGATTACAAAAGTCATCTTTTTATGTTAGGAATAGATTGTATACATTTTAGCAGTTTCATATAAATAATAGGAATTTATACGAGGGGAATATCATGGGAAATAAAAAAGAAATAGCTATAGTTGCATTAACAACAGGATTCGTTTTAACAAGTGTAACGCCATATGGATTAGGTCATGCAGAGGAAACTGGTCAAATGCAAGTAGAAATTCAAGAGGATTCGTTCCGTACAGGTGATCTTACACAACCATCAAAAAAGGCGCCAGAGAATGTAGTGAAAGATGCACTTAAGGAAAATACGGAGCATGCTTTGTCTCCAAAACAAGTTAGTGCAGAAACAGGAGTAGATTACAAGGTTCTTCAAAAACGTGGTTCTTATGATGGAACTACACTTGTGCGCATGCAACAAATATATGAAGGAAAAGAAGTATATGGTCACCAGTTGACTGCTCACGTAGATAAAAAAGGTATTATTAAAAGTATTTCAGGAGATAGCGCACAAAATTTAACACAAGAAGGTTTAAAGAAACCTATTAATTTATCAAAAGAAGAAGCAAAACAATATATTTATAAAAAGTACGGAAACGATACTAAATTTATTTCTGAGCCAGAAGTTAAGGCAGTTATTTTTGTTGATGAAAATCATGGACAGGCTAGCAATGCATATCAAGTTACATTTGCTGCTACAACACCAAATTATGTATCTGGAACTTATTTAGTGAATGCTCATAATGGTGAAATGTTAAAAGATATGGTACAAGAATCAAGTTTGAAAATAAGTGAAGAGTATGTTCAATCCGTTAAGGAAAATAAAACTAGCAATTTTACATCATTAACTGGAACAGGAAAAGATGATTTAGGCGTAACTCGTACATTTGGTATTTCTAAACAGACCAGTGGGAATTATGCGCTTGCTGATTACACAAGAGGACAAGGAATTGAGACATATGATGTAAATTATAGAGATATTACAAATGAAGAAAGTTATTATCCTGGTATACTAGCAACTAGCGTTTCAACAACATTTAATGATCCAAAGGCGGTAAGCGCTCATTTCTTAGCAACAAAGGTATACGATTTTTATAAAGAAAAATATAAGCGTAATAGTTTTGATAATAAAGGAAACAAAGTAGTTTCAGTTGTACATGCATGGGATTCTGGAGGAACAAATGATCCTGAAAATTGGGAAAATGCATTTAGTACTAATATTAATAACATTAGTATGCTTTTATATGGAGATCCTATGGTAAAAGCGTTCGATATAGCCGGTCATGAATTTACACATGCAGTTACATCAAGTGAATCTAACCTTGAATTTTCAGGAGAATCTGGGGCAATTAATGAGGCATTATCGGATATTATGGGAACGGCTATAGAGAAATACATAAATAATGGGGAATTTAACTGGACAATAGGAGAACAAACTGGATCGATTTTTCGTAATATGAAAAATCCAACTGCAATTAATTTTTCAGATGGACTACCGTATCCTGATGATTATAGTAAATATAATGATTTAAATGGAGAGGATTATGGAGGCGTTCATTTTAACTCAAGTATTATTAATAAAGTTGCGTATTTAATTGCACAAGGTGGTACTCATAACGGTGTAAATGTAAATGGCATTGGTGAAGATAAAATGTTTGATATTTTCTATTATGCAAATACTGATGAATTAAACATGACTTCTAATTTTTCTGAATTGAAATTGGCATGCCTTAAAGTGGCAACTAATAAATATGGAACGAACTCAATTGAAGTTCAAGCAGTCCAAAATGCTTTTGATGCTGCAAAAATTATAGAAAAAGTGAAAGAAAACGAAAAAACAGCAGAAAACCAAGCTCCAGAGTTAACTGTACCGTTTACGATTACACTACGTGTAGGAGATACGTTTGATCCAATGAGAAATGTAAAAGCTGTTGATAAAGAAGATGGTGATTTAACAAATAAAGTAAAGCATAAAGGCGATGTAAATACTTCAAAACCAGGTACATACATTGTGGAATACTTGGTTGTTGATTCTAAAGGCGGGAATGCAACGGCTATACAGACTGTAATTGTAGAGGGAAATGGAGAAATATCAGATTTAGAACCTAAATTAACAGTGCCTGTTGGAGCGATACTTCATGTAGGAGATTCATTTGTTCCAATGGCAGAAGTATTAGCTATCGATAAAGAAGACGGTGATCTCACTTCTAAAATTAAAGTTGATGGTGAAGTAGATACATCAAAAGCCGGTACTTACGTATTAACGTACACGGTTACAGATTCTAAAGGTCATGAAGTAACGGCGAAGCAAACTGTAACGGTCAAAGTTAGAGAAGAAATTAAAAATGAAAAACCAATACTAAAAGTACCTGCTACAACTTCGATTACTGAGGGTGATCAATTTGATCCGTTGATAGGAGTATCGGCTACTGACAAAGAAGACGGTGATCTTACTTCTAAAGTAGCGTATAAAGGAACTATAGATACAACTAAAGCTGGTATTTATGAAATAATATATAGTGTCAGAGATTCCGTGGGTAATGAGGTAAATACAATACAAAAAGTATTAGTGAAACATAAAGAAACTAGCAAAGCAAATGGCCTTGCTAATAAGACAAATAAGAGTAATATTTCAAACAACAGTAATAGCGATAAAAAAGAATATACATATAAGGAGCTTCCAAAGACGGGTGTAAGTACAAATAACAACAGTGCAGAAATCGGCATATTGATGATTATTTCGAGTACAGTACTTACTTTGGTTCGCAAATTTAGAAAGATGCAAAAATAATAGTAGGGATTATTCGTTTGAAGAAAAGAGTTCATTATCCAGAAGAAATAAAGTAGAAAGTAAGTAAAACAAAATATGGATTTTTTACTTAATAAGATTTTAGTAGTTAAGCGGTGCATTTGGCTTCTATAAAAATTTGTAGTTGGATTATGTTCTGTCTACAAAACTACATTACATAAAAAACACGTTATTATTCTCATTAAAATAAAAGAATAGTAACGTGTTTTTTGGTTTGGAAAAAGCATAAATCCTATAGTTCATGAATCTGGGAGTGCTTCTAATCTGCCATTGATGAGTTATTGAAAACATTTTGTTTTAATGGAAGTTTCATTCTAAATGACAACATGAGAATTTCGATATTTACCAGGTGTTTCATTTGTGAATTTTTTGAAAATTTTAGTGAAATAACTTTGGTCGCTAAAATTAAGCGAAGCGCATATGTCTGATAAGGGATAGGTGGTGAAAGTTAATAATTTCTTTGCTTCTTCGATTCGTTCACGTTGAATGTACTCAATTAATGAAATACCGACTTCTTTTTTAAATAATATAGATAAATAATCTGAATTTACATTTGCAAATTTAGCAAGTTGTTTAACAGATATTGGATTGTAAATATTTTTTAAAATATAGTTTTTGCAAATAGCAATAGTCTGTGAATATTGC
>NZ_JAKUFY010000012.1:0-79762 GCF_022663675.1 Bacillus cereus group sp. BfR-BA-01355 | reverse complement strand
TGAAAAAGTTCCGAGTGCTCAAAGTGAGAAAATTGAAGTTCAAAAAGCGAAAGATTCTCCGTTAGATACGAAGAAAGCGGAAGAGCCAAAGAAAGAAGAGCCAAAGAAAGAAGAACCAAAGAAAGAAGAACCAAAGAAAGAGGAGCAGCCAGCACCACCAACTGGACAGCAAGAAGTGAAAGTAGTTGGAACAACTGGTAAGGTATCTACTTTGGAAATTCATAATAATAAAACGTTAGAATTGGAAATTTCAGCGAAGGGTGCAAGTTATGTAGATGTTAAGGATGATGCGGGTAACGAAATTCTAAACACTACAGTACAAAGCGGTCAAACAGAGAAACGCGATGTATCAACATTAAAAGAAGTACGACTTAATATTGGAAGTGCACCGAATGTTGAAATTAAACTGAATGGCCAAGTGCTTGCTTTCCCGTTAGATCCACAAAAAGAATATCACCAAAGATTGGTGATTAAAAACCAAGGGATAGAGCAACCTGCACAATAACAGTCATCGCTTCGATGACTTTTTTTTCGATGAACAAATGTTTTTGATATGATGGAGGAATAGCTGTGAATTTACCAAATAAAATTACAATATCTAGAATCTTCTTAATTCCAATTTTTATGGTAATTATGTTAGCGCCCTTTGATTGGGGTTCATACAAAATTGGTGATGTTGATTTGCCAATTCAACATTTAGTAGGGGCACTTATCTTTATCATTGCTTCAGCTACAGATTGGATTGATGGACATTACGCAAGAAAGTATAATCTTGTAACGAATTTAGGAAAGTTTCTTGACCCATTAGCTGATAAATTACTTGTTTCAGCAGCACTTATTACATTGGTAGAGATGCAATATGTACCGGCTTGGATTGTTATTGTAATTATCAGTCGTGAGTTTGCTGTAACAGGTTTACGTCTTGTACTTGCTGGAACAGGGGAAGTAGTTGCGGCAAATCAGCTAGGGAAAATTAAGACATGGACACAAATTATTGCGATTGCAGCATATTTATTACACGATGTACCTTTAAATTTAATCCATATTCCAGTTGCTGATATCTTCATATGGATTGCATTAATCTTTACTGTTATTTCAGGATGGGATTATTTCTGGAAAAATAGAGCTGCTTTTGTAAACTCAAAATAGAAGTTTATGGGGGAATTAGGATGAATGCTGAGATTATTGCGGTTGGAACTGAATTATTACTTGGACAAATTGCAAATACAAATGCCCAGTTTTTATCTGAAAAGTTAGCTTCAATTGGAATTAACGTGTACTATCATACTGTTGTTGGTGATAATAATAAGCGACTGCAAAAGGCGATTGAAGCTGCGGAAGAACGTGCTGATATACTTATTTTTACAGGTGGATTAGGACCGACAAAAGATGATTTAACGAAAGAAACGATAGCGGCTAGTTTAGATGAAGCGCTTGTGTATGATGAAAAGGCATTAGCCTTAATAAGTAATTACTTTAAGCGTACAGGCCGTGAATTTACGGAGAATAATAAAAAGCAAGCGCTCGTCTTAAATGGAGCAACAGTATTTGCAAATGACCACGGTATGGCGCCTGGTATGGGGGTAAATAAGAACGGAAAAGTTTATATTTTATTACCAGGGCCGCCAAAAGAAATGAAACCAATGTATGTAAGTTACGTGGAGCCTTTTTTACGTAATTTTACAACAGGAGAAAACATTTATTCCCGTGTGCTTCGTTTCTTCGGTATCGGGGAGTCCCAATTAGAGGTGAAAGTTCAAGATTTAATTGATGGACAAACAAACCCAACAATTGCCCCGCTAGCAAATGATGGAGAAGTGACATTACGTTTAACCGCTAAGCATCAAAATGTTAGCGAAGCGGAGAAACTAATTCAACATGTGGAAGATTTGATTTTAGAAAGGGTAGGAGAATTTTTCTACGGATATGACCAAGAATTTTTGCATTATAAGGCAATCGAGTTATTGAAGAGAAAAGGGTTAACTTTAGCATGTGCAGAAAGTTTAACAGGTGGTCTTTTTGGAAATCAAGTAACTGAAAATGCTGGTGTTTCTTCTGTATTTAAAGGCGGTGTCATTTGTTATCATAATGATGTGAAGCAACATGTATTGCGTGTGCCTGAAGAAGTGTTGCATACTGATGGTGCAGTTAGTAAAGAATGTGCTCGTTATCTTGCTGAAAATGTTAAGGATTTATTAAAAGCGGATATCGGAATTAGTTTCACTGGGGTAGCAGGGCCAGATGCTTCAGAACAGAAAGAGCCAGGAACAGTATTTGTTGGATTGGCGATTAAAGGTGAACAAACTGCAGTTTTTCCTCTTAATTTAAGTGGAAGTCGTCAACAAATTAGAGAACGCTCGACAAAATATGGATTTTATCATTTATATAAAAAGCTAGAAGAGATATAAGTTTCTTCTAGCTTTTTTTATAGTTAAATTACGTATTTATGTAATGGAAAATAAAAAAATCGAATAAATGTTCGATTTTTGTTGGCAAATTGAATTGAAAATAGGTATAATAAGATTAGCAATTCAGTTAAGGAGGAATTTTGAATGAGTGATCGTCAAGCGGCATTAGATATGGCGTTAAAACAAATAGAGAAGCAATTTGGTAAAGGTTCAATTATGAAATTAGGAGAACAAGCGGAACGTAGAATTTCTACAATTTCAAGTGGTTCTTTAGCACTTGATGTGGCATTAGGGGTAGGCGGATACCCACGTGGCCGTATTATCGAAATTTACGGACCTGAAAGTTCAGGTAAAACGACAGTTTCATTACATGCAATTGCAGAAGTACAACGTCAAGGTGGACAAGCAGCATTCATCGATGCGGAGCACGCAATGGATCCTGTATATGCACAAAAATTAGGCGTTAACATAGATGAATTACTATTATCACAGCCTGATACAGGGGAGCAAGGATTAGAAATCGCGGAAGCTCTTGTACGAAGTGGTGCGGTTGACATTATCGTAATTGACTCTGTAGCAGCTCTTGTACCGAAAGCAGAGATTGAAGGCGACATGGGTGACTCACACGTAGGTTTACAAGCACGTTTAATGTCACAAGCACTTCGTAAGCTTTCAGGAGCAATCAACAAATCAAAAACAATTGCAATCTTTATTAACCAAATTCGTGAAAAAGTTGGGGTTATGTTCGGAAACCCAGAAACAACTCCAGGTGGTCGTGCGTTGAAATTCTATTCAACTGTCCGTCTTGAAGTGCGTCGTGCGGAGCAATTAAAGCAAGGTAACGACATCGTTGGTAATAAAACAAAAGTAAAAGTAGTGAAAAATAAAGTAGCGCCACCATTCCGTGTTGCTGAAGTTGATATTATGTACGGAGAAGGTATTTCAAGAGAGGGTGAAATCTTGGATATGGCTTCTGAGCTTGATATCGTTCAAAAGAGCGGTGCTTGGTATTCTTATAATGAAGAACGTTTAGGACAAGGTCGTGAAAATTCGAAGCAATTCTTAAAAGAGAATACGGACTTAAGAGAGGAAATTGCCTTCTTTGTTCGTGATCATCACGGAATTGGTGAAGATTCTGGTGTGGAAGACACGGAAGATGCAACTCTTCAAGATTAAAAAATAAAAGACACGGGTCCCGTGTCTTTTATTTTTTTACCTTCTATTAAAGGGGTATCTATCGTAGTGGTTAAAATATTTTTTTGACTCAAATGGGATGTGTAAAGAGGAATATTCATACGTTTTAAGGGAATAAAATGGTATTTACTAAGGTTTTCCAGGATAGTATGCTATCAATTTTTCAAATTCAGATAACATTAAGGACTGAAGGTAAAGAAAGTAAAAGTAGACAACGCTTGACAATGAAAATTACGATAGATACAATGAGAATGTATATTTTTTCTTATATACGATATACTCTTCTCAAGAAGAGAAGTAATATTCGGAGTAAGGTTTAAATCTTACCGAAATAATAATATGACATTTTAATTGTGAAATGAAGAAAGTCCCTTAAAAAAGCGGGACGACGGTCTTTGCTGTATATTGTAATTTAATGTACATGCCGACAGTCTTTTTTCATTCATAGCAAGGGGAGGTGAAATCATGAGTAGTACAGTTTGGATACTCATCTCCATTTTGCTTGCAACAACAGTCGGTGCAGTTGTTGGCTTTTTTGTTCGAAAGTCTATTGCTGAAGCGAAGATTAATGGTGCGGCTAATGAAGCGAAACGTATTTTAGACGAAGCGAATCGTGAGGCTGAAGCACTTAAGAAAGAAGCGCTTTTAGAAGCAAAGGATGAAATTCATACACTTCGTACAGAAGCTGAATTAGAAATTCGTGACCGTAGAAGCGAATTACAAAAACAAGAAAATCGTTTAATGCAAAAAGAAGAGAACCTTGATCGTAAAGACGAAACGCTCGATAAACGCGAGCAGCAGTTAGAGAAGAAAGAGGAATCTCTTGTAGCGAGACAACAACAGATTGAAGAGTTGGAAAGCAAAGTGGGAGAGTTAGTTCAAAAGCAACAAACAGAATTAGAGCGCATTTCCAATCTGACACGCGAACAAGCGAAAGCAATTATTCTTGGTAAAGTAGAAAATGAAGTTTCTCATGAAATCGCTGTTATGGTAAAAGAAAGTGAAGTTCGCGCGAAAGAAGAAGCGGATAAGAAAGCAAAAGAGATTTTATCTCTTGCAATGCAAAGATGTGCAGCTGATCATGTTGCTGAAACAACCGTTTCGGTTGTAAATCTTCCAAATGACGAAATGAAGGGACGTATTATCGGGCGTGAAGGTCGTAATATTCGTACGTTAGAAACGTTAACGGGTATTGACTTAATTATCGATGATACACCAGAGGCGGTAATTCTTTCTGGATTCGATCCAATTCGTCGTGAAACAGCTCGTATCGCTCTTGATAAACTAGTACAGGACGGACGTATTCACCCAGCGCGTATTGAAGAGATGGTCGAAAAATCAAGACGTGAAGTGGACGAGTATATTCGCGAAGTCGGAGAGCAAACAACGTTTGAAGTGGGTGTTCACGGATTACACCCAGATTTAATTAAAATTTTAGGTCGTTTAAAATACCGTACAAGTTATGGACAAAACGTCTTAAAACACTCTATGGAAGTTGCATATTTAACTGGACTTATGGCAGCAGAGCTTGGTGAGGATGAAAAACTAGCAAGACGTGCTGGTCTATTACATGATATCGGAAAAGCGATTGACCATGAAGTAGAAGGTAGCCACGTTGAAATTGGTGTTGAACTCGCAACGAAATATAAAGAGCATCCTGTAGTTATAAACAGTATCGCATCTCACCATGGTGACACAGAACCAACTTCTATCATTGCAGTTTTAGTTGCAGCAGCAGATGCTTTATCAGCTGCAAGACCGGGAGCTCGTAGTGAAACGCTTGAAAACTACATTCGTCGTCTTGAAAAGTTAGAAGAGATTTCAGAGTCTTATGAAGGCGTTGAAAAATCATTTGCAATTCAAGCAGGACGTGAAGTTCGTATTTTGGTAAAACCAGATACAATCGATGACTTAGAAGCTCATCGTTTAGCTCGTGATATCCGAAAACGTATTGAAAATGAACTGGATTACCCAGGACATATTAAAGTAACTGTTATTCGTGAAACACGTGCAGTGGAATACGCAAAATAAAGTGGTGAAACACCACTTTATTTTTTTGTGTTGGAATTGGATAAAATAAAGACAGTTATTTAGCATAAAAGTGAAACAAACTTATAATAAACATATTATAAGGAATTTACTTGATGCTATAGCAATAAAAAATGCAGTACATAGAAAGGGTAAGACATATGAGAATATTATTTGTTGGGGATGTAGTAGGATCTCCTGGTAGAGGTATGATTCAACAGTACGTACCGGCATTAAAGAAAAAATATACACCTACAGTAACAATCATTAATGGAGAAAACGCAGCAGGTGGCCGTGGGATTACAGAAAAAATATATCGAAACTTTTTAGAGTGTGGGGCACAAGCAGTTACACTTGGAAACCATGCTTGGGATAATCGTGAAGTATTTGAATTCATCGATGATGCAAAATATCTTGCAAGACCAGCTAACTTCCCAGAAGGAACTCCAGGAAAAGGACTTATCTTTGTGAACTGTAATGGAACAGAAGTTGCAGTTATTAACTTACAGGGGCGTACTTTCCTTCCTCCGATTGATTGTCCATTCCGTAAAGTGGATGAATTAATTAATATTGCGAAAAAACGTACGAATATTATCTTTATTGATTTCCATGCGGAGACTACAAGTGAAAAACAAGCGCTAGGTTGGTATGTAGATGGACGTGCTACAGCAGTAGTAGGTACGCATACGCATGTCCCTACAGCGGATAACCGTATTTTACCAAGCGGAACGGCATATATTACAGATGTTGGGATGACAGGGCCATATGATGGAATTTTAGGTATGGACCGAGAAGCAGTATTGAAGAAGTTTTTAACGAACTTACCGGTACGATTTGAAGTAACAAGTGGTAGAACGCAATTAAGTGCAGTGTTAATTGATGTGGATCCAAATACAGGAAAAGCAAAGAAAATTGAGCGCATTTTAATTAATGACGATCAACCATTTTTTGAGTAAATTTCCGTCAAATTTTAGATAAGTTATTATATTTTAATTTTTTAGAAAAATTACGAAAATTTAGCAGGAATACGCGCCATTCCTCGTGAATATAAGTTAAAGTGAAATAATTGCTAATACTTTTTAAAGAAACGAGGAGGAAACGCGGAATGGAAATATTAAAAGTTAAAGCAACGTCGGTCCCTAATTCTGTAGCTGGTGCACTTGCAGGTGTTATTCGCGAACGCGGAACAGCAGAAATTCAAGCTATTGGTGCAGGTGCATTAAACCAAGCGGTAAAGGCAGTAGCAATTGCAAGAGGGTTTGTAGCGCCTAGTGGTTTGGACCTAATTTGTATCCCAGCGTTTACAGATATTATGATTGATGGCGAAGAGCGTACAGCAATAAAATTAATTGTAGAACCTCGTTAAGTTTAAACAACCTGTTTGCAGTATGCAAACAGGTTGTTTTTATAATGGAGGAATGAAAATGAAAATTTTTGATGCTCATTGTGATGTGCTCTTTCAGTTATGGAGTGCAAAGGGAAAAAAGAATTTTAAAAACGATCCGCAATTACATATTACATTTCAACAGTTAAAGGAAAGACAAGGAAGTATACAATGTTTTGCAATATATGTGCCAGAAACAGTGACGTATGAAAAACGATTTGAAGCGGCATTACAAATGATAGATATTTTTTATAATGAAATTCTATCGCTACCAGGTGTGAGATTTATCCGAACGAAAGAGGATATAAATAGATTAAAACAAGACGAGGTTGGCGCGCTATTAACGTTAGAAGGGTGCGAAGCAATTGGCAAAGAAGCGATGAAATTACGTTTGTTTTATCGGTTAGGTGTACGTTCTTTCGGATTAACATGGAACTATGCGAATTTGTTAGCTGATGGGGCGCTAGAGACGCGTGGAGCAGGTTTAACTACTGTTGGTAGACAAGTTGTACAAGAGTTGAATACTTTGCAATTATGGACGGATCTATCACATTTAAATGAGAGAAGTTTTTGGGATGTGATAGAAATTGCAAATAACCCAATTGCATCCCACTCAAATTGTTATAAACTGTGTGAGCATCCACGCAATTTAAATGACGAACAAATTAAAGCGCTTATACAGAGAAATAGCATAATCGGTGTTACTTTTGTACCGCAGTTTCTAACAAGTGAAAGACAAGCAAATATAACAGATATAGTAAAACATATCGAATATATTTGCTCGCTAGGTGGAGAAAACAATATAGGGTTTGGTTCAGATTTTGATGGGATTGTAGATACGGTTGTCAATGTATCTGCCTACGGAGATTATGAAAATGTCATGAATGAGCTTTATAAATACTATGCTGCATCTACTGTAGAAAGATTTTTATATGATAATTTTGTTGAACATATGAGTTTTTAAGTTTTTGGTTTAAAATTCAGAATAATTAAAATTAATTCATTTGATTTTATTGCTTTTTTTAAGACCTAATACTAGAATGAAAAACAAAATAGCTTTATACTAAAGATTCAGGGAAATCAGAAGAGGCATAATTTGCGTCCGTTGTAGTTTATTTGCATAAAAAATGCTAAACTATTACTGTAAAAAAATACACTACAATGAATGCAGCCAAAAGGGGTGTAGGAGATGATTAGTCAACTTTCATGGAAAGTTGGAGGCCAACAAGGTGAAGGAATTGAAAGTACAGGAGAAATCTTCTGTATTGCATTAAACCGATTAGGATATTACCTATACGGTTACCGCCACTTCTCATCACGTATAAAAGGCGGCCATACAAATAATAAAATTCGTGTAAGTACAACAGAAGTACGAGCGATCTCAGATGATTTAGATATTTTAATTGCTTTTGACCAAGAAACAATTGATTTTAACTTCCACGAACTACGTCCAGGTGGAATTGTAGTTGCGGATGCGAAATTTAATCCAACAATACCTGATAATACAGATGTAAATCTATATGTGATACCGTTTACAGATATTGCTTCAGAATTAGGCACATCATTAATGAAAAACATGGTTGCTGTTGGAGCATCAAGTGCAGTATTAGGATTAGACGAAACAGCTTATTTAGATGTTGTTGAAGAAATCTTTGGTCGTAAAGGAGAGCAAGTCGTTCAAAAGAATATGGACGCAATTAAACGCGGCTCTCAATATATGAAAGAATTACTAGGTGAGAAAGTAAACATGATGCAGCTTGAAAAAGCTGATGGTAAAAAACGCATGTTTATGATTGGAAACGACGCAATCGCATTTGGTGCGGTAGCTGGTGGTGCTCGTTTTATGTCAGCATACCCAATCACACCTGCATCAGAAATTATGGAATACTTAATTAAAAAATTACCGAAAGTCGGCGGAACAGTAATCCAAACTGAGGATGAAATCGCAGCTTGTACAATGGCAATCGGTGCAAACTATGCTGGTGTTCGTACATTAACTGCATCTGCTGGTCCTGGTCTTTCATTAATGATGGAAGCAATCGGTTTAGCAGGTATTACAGAAACTCCATTAGTAATTGTTGATACACAACGTGGTGGTCCAAGTACGGGATTACCAACGAAACAAGAACAGTCTGACTTAATGGCGATGATTTACGGTACGCATGGTGAAATTCCAAAAATCGTAATGGCGCCAAGTACAGTTGAAGAAGCTTTCTATGACATTGTAGAAGCATTTAACTTATCTGAAGAATATCAAGTTCCTGTTATTTTCTTAACAGATTTACAGCTTTCGTTAGGAAAACAAACAGTAGAACCACTTAAATTAGATAAAGTGGAAATTCGTCGTGGTAAGCTTGATTTAGAAGCGGAATTACCAGAACGTGAAAATAAAGCATACTTCAAGCGTTATGAAGTAACTGAAGACGGCGTTTCACCGCGTGTTTTACCTGGTATGAAAAATGGTGTTCACCATGTTACAGGTGTAGAACATGATGAAACTGGAAAACCATCGGAATCAGCAATAAACCGTAAAGATCAAATGGACAAACGTTTCCGTAAAATGGAGAACTTGAAGTTTAATACCCCTGTTTATAAAAATGTTAAGCATGAAGAAGCAGACGTATTGCTTGTTGGATTTAACTCAACTCGTGGTGCGATCGAAGAGGCAATGACGCGTTTAGAACAAGAGGGTATGAAAGTAAACCATGCTCATGTACGTTTAATTCACCCGTTCCCAACAGCTGAAATCGATCCACTTGTGAAAAAGGCGAAGCGTGTTGTAGTAGTAGAAAACAATGCAACAGGTCAGCTTGCTAACATTATGAAAATGAATCTTGGTAATGGTGAGAAAATTTCTAGTCTTTTAAAATATGATGGAAACCCATTCTTGCCGAAAGAGATTTACAACGAATGCAAAAAAGGGGTTGTATTAAATGGCAACATTTAAGGACTTTCGTAACAGTGTAAAGCCAAACTGGTGCCCAGGTTGCGGAGACTTCTCAGTGCAAGCTGCAATTCAACGTGCGGCAGCTAACGTTGGTTTAAATCCAGATGAACTTGCTGTTATTTCTGGTATTGGCTGTTCAGGCCGTATTTCAGGTTATATTAATTCATATGGTGTGCATAGTATTCATGGTCGTGCCCTTCCAATTGCACAAGGTGTAAAAATGGCAAATCGTGATTTAACAGTCATCGCTTCAGGTGGTGATGGTGATGGATTTGCGATTGGTATGGGACATACAATCCATTCTATTCGTCGTAATATCGATATTACGTACATCGTAATGGATAACCAAATTTACGGATTAACAAAAGGGCAAACTTCACCACGTAGTGAAGCTGGATTTAAAACGAAAAGCACACCGCAAGGTTCAATTGAACCATCACTAAATGTAATGGAAATGGCTTTAACAGCTGGTGCGACATTTGTGGCGCAAAGCTTTTCGAGTGATTTAAAAGAATTAACACAAATTATTGAAGCTGGTATTAACCATAAAGGATTTTCATTAATTAACGTATTTAGCCCATGTGTTACTTACAATAAAGTAAATACTTACGATTGGTTTAAAGAGAATTTAACGAAACTAAGCACAGTAGAGGGATATGATCCATCTAATCGCATGATGGCTATGCAAACTTTAATGGAAAATAACGGTTTAGTAACAGGTTTAATTTATCAAAATACTAAGCAACCATCATATCAAGAACTTGTTAAAGGCTATAGTGAAGAGCCTTTAGTGAAATCTGATTTAAATATGGATCAGAAAATGTTTGATGAGCTTGTTGCTGAATTTATGTAATATAAGAAGAGGAGGTTGCCATGTGGCAACCTTTTTTTATTAGAAAAATATAGGGTAGTCTTATTTACTTAGAAAATTCAGAATGGTAAAATAATATATAAATCGTTGTATGAAAATGGCAAGTTCATTGCTTATGAAATGTAAGATAATAAAGGGCCTCTGTATTGTTAAAATTGGCGAAACAGGTCATACTATGGTAATGTTTATAGGGATAAAGCAATATGCTTTTGGGTAGGACAACAAGAAATAATAAAAAGGGAATGTCTATTTGCGTGGGGAAGACTTCATTCTTATGAATGATTAGATTGATTACTCAAGTTTCAAAGGACAAGTTATCTCTCAAGCTATCTAACCATTTTTGAGGTGAGTCTAGGCGCATTAAAATGGACTATAGAGTGTGTATAGTTAAGGGTGAAAGGAGATTACCGATGAACGAGCAACAACGATTAGCAAGTCAACAAGCAAATTCCTCTACGAAAAAAGAAGAGAAAGATTATAGTAAATACTTTGAAAGTGTATATCAACCACCTTCCTTAAAGGATGCGAAAAAGCGAGGGAAAGAAGAA
The DNA here is from genome assembly GCF_022663675.1 of Bacillus cereus group sp. BfR-BA-01355. NCBI lineage: Bacteria > Bacillati > Bacillota > Bacilli > Caryophanales > Bacillaceae > Bacillus > Bacillus cereus group sp. BfR-BA-01355. The sequence continues at coordinate 68,382 of NZ_JAKUFY010000012.1, read as the reverse complement.
GTTAAAATTGAACGGGATTTTGGCTTACCTGAAGAGTTTCGCAATTTTGGTACAGGAAGAAAGTTCTATATTCGTACATATGGTTGTCAAATGAATGAGCATGATACGGAAGTAATGGCAGGTATTTTCACAACGCTTGGATATGAACCAACTTTTTCGACTGAGGATGCAGATGTAGTTTTATTAAATACTTGTGCAATTCGTGAAAATGCTGAAAATAAAGTGTTTGGTGAACTAGGCCATTTAAAGTCACTAAAGCGAAGAAATCCGGACCTTTTAATTGGTGTATGTGGTTGTATGTCTCAAGAAGAATCTGTTGTAAATAAAATTATGCAAAAAAATCAGCATGTAGATATGGTATTTGGAACGCATAATATTCATAGATTACCGTACATTCTAAAAGATGCGATGTTCTCGAAAGAGACGGTAGTTGAAGTATGGTCAAAGGAAGGCGACGTAATTGAAAACCTTCCGAAAGTACGTCGTGGTGATATTAAAGCTTGGGTAAATATTATGTATGGCTGTGATAAGTTCTGTACGTATTGTATTGTACCGTATACGCGCGGAAAAGAGCGGAGCAGACGTCCAGAAGATATTATCCAAGAGATTCGTCATTTAGCTGCGAATGGTTATAAAGAAATTACATTACTTGGACAGAACGTAAATGCATATGGTAAAGACTTTGAAGATGTAGAATACGGTCTTGGTGATTTAATGGACGAACTTCGTAAAGTTGATATTGCCCGTATTCGTTTTACAACGAGCCATCCACGTGATTTCGATGATCACTTAATTGAAGTGCTTGGCAAAGGTGGCAACTTAGTAGAACATATCCATTTACCAGTTCAATCTGGAAGTACAGATATGCTGAAAATTATGGCGCGTAAATATTCACGTGAGCATTATTTAGAACTTGTAAGAAAAATTAAAGAAGCAATTCCAGATGCAGTATTAACAACAGATATTATCGTTGGTTTCCCAAATGAAACAGATGAGCAATTTGAAGAAACGATGTCGTTATATCGTGAAGTAGGATTTGATACTGCCTTTACATTTATTTATTCTCCTCGCGAAGGTACACCAGCTGCAAAAATGAAAGATAATGTACCTATGGAAGTGAAGAAAGAACGTCTTCAACGCTTAAATACACTAGTAAATACGTTGGCAATTGAAAAGAATAGTCGTTACAAAGGTCAAATTGTAGAAGTGTTAGTTGATGGGGAAAGTAAAAATAATCCGGAAGTACTTGCAGGTTATACTCGCACGAATAAACTTGTAAACTTCGTCGCTTCAAAATCTTTAATTGGTCAGCTTGTGAAAGTAAAAGTAACGGAAGCAAAAACTTGGTCTCTTAACGGGGAATTAGTTGAAGAGCCGATTGAGGTGAAATAATAGATGAAAGTATATTCGAAAGATGACATTGTTGAACAAGCAAAAGAATTAGCAAAAATGATTTCTGAAACAGAAGAAGTTGATTTTTTTAAGAAAGCAGAGGCGCAAATTCATAAAAATGAAAATGTAAAGCGCGCAATCGATGAAATTAAAGCACTGCAAAAACAAGCAGTAAACTTGCAGCATTACGGGAAGTGGGAAGCTTTAAAAAAGGTAGAAGCTGAAATTGATGCATTGCAAGATAAGTTAGACAGTATTCCAGTCGTACAAGAATTTAAATCTTCACAAACATATGTAAATGACTTATTACAGTTAGTTGCTAGTACAATTTCTAACAACGTAACAAATGAAATATTAATTTCAACTGGTGGCGATGTACTTAAGGGTGAAACTGGCGCAGCGGTAGAAAGTAAAAAAGGAAATTGTGGTTGTTAAAGAGATGTCATATTGACATCTCTTTTTTTTAGTTGATTAAACGTAAGTTCTTCTCAAAAAAAGAATGACACATTCCGCTATTGTCACGCATATGATTAAGTGAATAGTGATTGAGGAGGGTTACGAATGTCCGAATTTAGAGAGATTATTACAAAAGCAGTGGTTGGAAAAGGACGTAAGTATACAAAGTCAACGCATACATGTGAATCGAATAATGAACCAACAAGTATTTTAGGGTGCTGGGTAATTAACCACTCGTACGAAGCAAGAAAGAATGGGAAGCATGTGGAAATTGAAGGTTTCTATGATGTGAACACTTGGTATTCATTTGATGGAAATACAAAGACTGAAGTTGTAACAGAACGCGTGAACTACACGGACGAAGTAAGCATTGGTTATCGTGATAAAAACTTTTCTGGTGACGATTTAGAAATTATTGCTCGTGTTATTCAGCCACCAAATTGTTTAGAAGCGCTTGTATCACCAAACGGTAATAAAATTGTTGTAACTGTAGAACGTGAATTTGTAACAGAAGTAGTTGGAGAAACGAAAATTTGTGTAAGTGTAAATCCTGAAGGCTGCGTAGAATCAGATGATGATTTCCAAATTGCTGATGATGAATTTGAAGAATTAGATCCGAACTTTATCGTTGATGCAGAAGAAGAGTAATAGAAAGCTAGGGAGAAGTTCTTCCTAGCTTTTTACTTTACATAAGTGGCGCTGAATGAACATGATTCTTTATGAAATATGTTATAATGAAGATAGACTCCTGAAATAGGAGATATGGATGTCCGTGAAATGTGACATATATGAAAATTGATTACTATGTAAGAATTATGGAGGAAAAGTATGACGCAATATACCCCTATGATACAGCAATATTTAAAGGTTAAGGCAGACTATCAAGATACCTTTTTATTTTTCCGATTAGGCGATTTTTATGAAATGTTCTTTGAAGATGCCGTTAAAGCAGCTCATGAACTTGAGATTACATTAACGAGCCGAGATGGTGGCAGTAGTGATCGTATACCGATGTGCGGTGTACCGCATCATGCAGCTAAAAACTATATTGAACAACTTGTTGAAAAAGGATATAAAGTTGCTGTTTGTGAGCAAGTGGAAGATCCAAAAACAGCTAAAGGTGTAGTGCGCCGTGAAGTAGTACAACTAATTACGCCAGGAACGATGATGGAAGGGCGTACAATTGATGAGAAAGAAAACAACTTCTTAGCCGCATTAACACATTTTGAAGATGGATCATATGCTTTAGCTTGTAATGATTTAACGACTGGACAAAATACAGTAACGTTATTGACTGGTTCAGTAGAAGATATTTTATTGGAAGTGTATGCAACTGGTTCGAAAGAAATTGTTGTAGATTCTTCATTTTCTAAAGATGAATTAAATAAATTAACTGAAACGTTAAAAATGACAATTTCATATGAAGATGCAACGGCAATTCCTGAAGGATTAGAACATCTTGTGAAAAATGTTTCGCAAGCAAAGTTAATTAAAGCAATTGGACGCTTATTTAACTATGTGATAAGAACGCAAAAACGTTCATTAGATCATTTACAACCTGTAGAAATTTATTATACGAATCAATTTATGAAAATTGATGTGCATTCAAAGCGAAATTTAGAGCTGACGGAAACACTTCGAACGAAAGAAAAAACAGGATCATTATTATGGCTATTGGATAAAACAAAAACAGCTATGGGTGGTCGTATGTTAAAACAGTGGATGGAACGTCCACTTATTCAGAAAGAAAAAGTTGAAGAGCGTTTAGAAATGGTTGAAACATTTGTAAATGATTACTTCTTACGTGAAGATTTAAAAGAAAAATTAAAAGAAGTATATGATTTAGAACGTTTAGCAGGAAAAGTTGCATTTGGTAATGTCAATGCACGGGACTTATTACAGTTAAGACGATCTTTACTTCAAGTACCAGCTATTTTAGAAGCGATTAGTTTGTTAGATAATGCTTATGCAGCAAGGTTAATTCAAGGCGCGGATCCATGTGAGAGCTTAACTGAATTACTAGGAAGAAGTATTCAAGAAAACCCACCGCTTTCTATTAAAGATGGAGATATTATTAAAGACGGTTATAATGACAAGCTTGATCAATATCGTTACGTTAGTAAAAACGGAAAAACGTGGATCGCTGAGCTTGAAAAACGAGAGCGTGATATTACAGGAGTTAAATCGTTAAAAATCGGGTACAACCGTATTTTCGGCTACTACATTGAAGTGACGAAGGCGAATCTTGCAGCACTTCCAGAAGGCCGCTACGAACGAAAACAAACGCTTGCTAATGCTGAACGTTTCATTACAGATGAACTGAAAGAAAAAGAAACGTTAATTTTAGAAGCAGAAGAAAAAATTGTACAACTAGAATACGATTTATTTACAGCGCTTCGTGAAGAAGTAAAAGTATTTATTCCGAAATTACAACATTTAGCAAAAGTAATTAGTGAATTAGACGTACTGCAAAGTTTTGCGACAGTTAGTGAAGAAGAACAGTTTGTAAAACCTGTACTAACAACGAAGCGTGAAATCTTTATTAAAGATGGTCGTCATCCTGTCGTTGAAAAAGTATTGAACGGGAAATTGTATGTACCGAATGATTGTATTATGCCAGAGAAGATGGATGTCTTTTTAATTACAGGACCGAACATGTCTGGTAAAAGTACGTATATGAGACAGTTAGCACTTGTAACGGTTATGTCACAAATTGGTTGTTTCGTACCAGCGACAGAAGCAGTATTACCTGTATTTGACCAAATCTTTACGAGAATTGGTGCAGCAGATGATTTGATTTCAGGTCAAAGTACATTTATGGTCGAAATGTTAGAAGCGAAAAATGCAATTGCAAACGCATCAGAAAGAAGTTTAATTTTATTTGATGAAATTGGACGAGGTACATCTACGTATGATGGCATGGCACTTGCACAGGCAATCATTGAACATATTCATGACCAAATTGGGGCAAAAACGTTATTTTCTACACATTATCATGAATTGACTGTGTTAGAAGAGAGTTTAGATCAACTGAAAAATGTACACGTTTCAGCAATTGAAGAGAATGGTAAAGTAGTATTCCTTCATAAAATTCAAGATGGAGCAGCAGATAAAAGTTACGGAATCCACGTTGCGCAACTTGCAGAGCTTCCAGATAGCTTAATTGCCCGCGCGAAAGAAGTGTTAGCACAACTAGAAGGACAAGAAGAAATTATTATTCCAAAGCGTGTAGAAGTGAAAGTGCAGGAGCAAGAAGTTATTCCAGAACCTGTAGTTGTAAAAGAAGAGCAAGTAGAAGTACTAGAGGCGAAAGTAGAGACTGAGGAAGAATCACAACTATCTTTCTTTGGAGGAGAACAGTCTTCGAAGAAACAAGACAAGCTTGCGTTAGATCAAAAAGAAACAGCAGTACTGGCGCAAATTAAAAAAATTGATTTACTTGATATGACGCCTTTAGAAGCGATGAACGAACTGTATCGCTTACAGAAAAAGTTAAAGAAAGGATGAGTAAGTAGATGGGGAAAATTCGCAAACTCGATGACCAACTCTCTAACTTAATTGCGGCAGGAGAAGTAGTAGAGCGTCCTGCTTCAGTCGTAAAAGAACTTGTGGAAAATTCTATCGATGCGAATAGTACATCTATTGAAATCCACTTAGAAGAAGCTGGTTTATCGAAAATTCGCATCATTGATAATGGAGATGGCATTGCAGAAGAAGATTGCATCGTAGCTTTTGAACGACATGCGACAAGTAAAATTAAAGATGAAAACGATCTGTTTCGCATCAGAACACTCGGTTTCCGTGGTGAGGCATTGCCGAGTATCGCCTCAGTTAGTGAATTAGAATTAATCACTAGCACAGGTGATGCACCTGGTACACACCTTATTATTAAAGGTGGAGACATTATAAAGCAAGAGAAAACCGCGAGCCGAAAAGGAACAGATATTACAGTACAAAACTTATTCTTTAATACACCAGCGCGTCTTAAATATATGAAAACCATTCATACAGAGCTTGGTAATATTACAGATATTGTGTATCGTATTGCAATGTCACATCCAGAAGTATCGTTAAAGCTGTTTCATAATGAAAAGAAATTGCTTCATACGTCAGGTAATGGTGATGTAAGACAAGTACTTGCATCGATTTACAGCATTCAAGTTGCGAAGAAACTTGTTCCGATTGAAGCTGAATCTTTAGATTTCACAATTACAGGCTATGTAACATTACCAGAAGTAACGAGAGCATCTCGAAATTATATGTCAACAATCGTAAATGGCCGTTACGTTCGAAACTTTGTATTAATGAAAGCAATTCAGCAAGGATATCATACATTACTGCCAGTCGGACGATATCCAATCGGATTTTTATCGATTGAAATGGATCCAATGCTTGTTGACGTTAACGTACATCCTGCAAAATTAGAAGTTCGTTTTAGTAAAGAACAAGAATTGCTAAAGCTTATCGAAGAAACATTGCAAGCTGCATTTAAAAAAATACAGCTCATTCCAGATGCAGGCGTAACAACGAAGAAAAAAGAAAAAGACGAGAGTGTGCAAGAACAGTTCCAGTTTGAGCATGCGAAGCCGAAAGAACCATCCATGCCGGACATTGTTTTACCAACTGGCATGGATGAAAAACAAGAAGAACCGCTGCCTGTGAAACAGCCAGCACAACTGTGGCAACCGCCGAAACAAGAATGGCAACCACCACAGTCGCTCGTAAGAGAAGAACAAAGTTGGCAGCCATCTACTAGACCGATAATGGAAGAACCAATTCGAGAAGAAAAATCGTGGGACAGTAATGAAGAGGACTTTGAATTAGAGGAATTGGAAGAAGAAGTTCAGGAAATAAAAGAGATTGAAATGAACGGTAATGACTTACCGCCACTTTATCCAATTGGACAAATGCATGGAACATATATTTTCGCTCAAAATGATAAAGGCTTATATATGATTGACCAACATGCCGCGCAGGAACGTATTAATTATGAATACTTCCGTGATAAAGTAGGAAGGGTAGCGCAAGAAGTACAAGAACTGCTTGTACCGTACCGTATCGATTTATCTCTTACTGAATTTTTACGTGTTGAAGAGCAACTAGAAGAACTGAAAAAAGTCGGTCTATTCTTGGAGCAATTTGGCCATCAATCCTTTATCGTCCGCTCACATCCAACGTGGTTCCCGAAAGGACAAGAAACAGAAATTATCGATGAAATGATGGAGCAAGTTGTTAAACTAAAAAAAGTTGATATTAAAAAATTACGTGAAGAAGCAGCCATCATGATGAGCTGTAAAGCATCGATTAAAGCGAATCAATATTTAACGAACGATCAAATATTTGCTTTACTGGAAGAACTACGTACAACAACAAACCCGTATACATGCCCGCACGGAAGACCGATTCTTGTGCATCATTCTACTTATGAGTTGGAGAAGATGTTTAAGAGGGTTATGTAGAGTGAATAAACTACATTTCAAAAGGGGGCAACATTTACTGTTGCTCCCTTTTAATATGTAGATTTAATTGTTAAACGAGAATATGGTGAAGTAATTTTGCAGTTTATTTCTTGGCTGCGTTAGCTTATATTTATCTATGTATAAAAAAGCGCTGTATACAGCACTTTTTAAAAGGTGCATGAATAGTATAATGAAGATTTTTACATTATTAAAGACATAACTATGCATGGCCTAATATTGATTCTTATTTGGTTAATTGTCATAAGGATCTATACGATTATTTATTTTTATTATTATTAATTTTTTCAGTGTATAGAACTTGCTCTTTGTAGTGTTTCTTAATTGGAAAGTTATGTGTACCTGTGCCGTTCTTGAATTTTTTATCAATGGGGTTCTTTAGAGGAACTGTTGTGGTTTCAGTAAATTCATATGGGTAATTTATTTTAGATTTATCTTCAAACATGAAAATGCCTCCTTTTAGGATTTCCTAAATTCTTTACTATAACATGATATGCATATAGATTTTTTTTGGACTAGTTATTTATATAGGTTAATGGAATTTAATTACATAACCACTGAAGCCTTTTAAAGGAAAATAATTTGAGAAAGAAATGGTATGAATAGCCGTTGGCTCCTATTGTTATTTTTTTGTTTGACAGCGCAGTGAATAATGCATATAAATTCAATATAGATTGTTTTTATAATATGGTTTATATGAGATTTTCTTGATAATATAATGTGGAATATTATAGTATTATTAGGTTATTAGGAACATTTAATGCTGTTTCATAACTGAAAGGGAATTGAAAAAAAACTGAAACTTTTCTCATAAAAATTCAATCTAACTTGAAAAATGAAAGGAAAATGAAATTTTCCAAAAGATATTCTTTGTTAAGATAAAAAGCATACATACAAAAAGTATTTGTATATCTTAAAAATGTATTTTCAAGATATAGTGGGGGAAAAGATGAGATTAGAAAAACAATTAATAAAAAAGATGTATTATGAAACATTCCTAATGGAGAATGAAACAAAACCAACTCTTGACGTACTTGGACAAGCTTATGTAAACGATGAAAAAAATGAGATTTCTGATGGGTCTTATATTCGTTTTGCACAAGGTGAATTTTATTATCGTCATCAAGATTTTGAAGCAGCTATTTTTAAATGGGAGAAGGTTAGTAATGAATTAGCACCATGGGCACAAAAAAATATTGCGGATGCTTATTTCGAACTTAATCAATTATCATATGCTGAAAATATTTATACTTCTATTACTACTGATAATAAAATATTGATGATCGAAATTAGACTACAATTACTTTCTCTTTACATTGAGCAAAATAATTTTGACTCAGCTTTCGGTGTTATTAAAGAAGCAGTTTCTTTAAATCCTGATTATCCGAATGTCACAAAAATTGCCCGTTCCTTTTATGAGGAACAGCAAGATTTTGATAGTGCAGTAGAGCTTGCTGTGAATGAGTTAATTCGAATAGAATCGTATCCGTGGTTTGAGGTATTAAAAGGATATATTGATAAAGGGTTTACTAAACATATTTCACCAGATTATTTTTATAATGCATTAGCTACATTAAATAATGTAGATCAAGTACAGTTTACGCAAATGGTTTCATCACTTTGGAACAGTTATAAAGATGAACAAAATTATTTATTATGGCTTAATACAATAAATGAATTTTTCTTACATATTGAAATACATTCGTCCGATATATGGAACAAAGTTTCTGCTCTTTACGAAGAAACTTACTTTGCATTAATTCAAGGTCAATATACGCTTAGACAATTAAACGATATCATACCCAATCTGTTAGCAAATTGGTTAAAAGTAGTTAATCCATCTTATGCTGTATTTCCATCTGCAGCTGTATTGGCATGGGATGAGATTTTCCCTTCCAAAATAGATTCAGCAAATATAGAGCATGCGGAAAACTTACTGTCACATTCTATTAATCATGTAAATGGCTTAGAGTACAGCTTACACCTTTTTGAATCTATTACACAGTGGGCACAAAAGCACAATATAGAAATAGGTCACCGATTTAAATGGTTAGTTGACGAACTCGCAGATTTAAGAACAAATCGTATTTTAGTAACGGGAACTTCAGGAAATGGAAAAACTACATTTATTAACTCTATATTAGGAGAAAACATATTAGAAAAATCAATTTCAAATGTAGTAGTTTTAAAAAATGGTGCTCATATAGAAATAAACGCTATAACAGATTCAGCAATTACAACAACGGAAGATGTCTCTGATTACCATAATATGATGTCTCAGCACCATCAAACATATAGAGATAGAGCGTGTGTTGAATTTAAATTACCATGCAGATTTTTAAATGAAAATAAACTTACATTTGTAGTGACACCTGGCTTTAATAGGAATAACGACACTAGAGATGAGATATTCGAATATTTAAATTCTGTAGACGAATTACTGTTCGTATTGAATGCGGATTCACCTTTTACTGACAAAGAACGTGACATTCTATTAAGTATTCAAGAACATACGCCAAATTCACAAATTCATTTCTTATTAAATAAAATCGATAACATTTACAGTGAAGCAGAAGTGAAAAGGGTATTACATGATACGGCAACGAGAATAAACACATATTTCCCGCATGCGAGAATTTTCCCTTATTCCTCGCTATATACAAGTAGTAAACAATTAAATGATTTAACTGAGTTTATTCATTTTAACTTTAATCATAAAAATATCGATGCAGAACGTACTGAAAAGTTATTATTTTTCATTCGAAAAACAATTACATATCTTTTGGATAAACGTGTTGAGAAAGAAAATAATCTAGTAGATGCTATTAATTGGAATGAAGATATGCTAGTGAAACTAAACGGTAGCATTAATAACCTTACTGCATTTGAGAGGGAAAAAATTCATTTCATTACACAATCATATCGTTCAATGAAGACTGAAATTACAAATGATCTTACTGAAAATATTCCGAAGATATTAAAGAGCTGTTCTAATTTAATTAGTGAAGAAAGTGATTTCGGGCACATGGATACGGAACTAAATAAAGCAATGAATGAAAAAGTGCATAAATATTTAGAACAAACTGTATTACCTAATCTCGCTCTTTCTATGCAAAATTGGATTGCAACTTCTAATAATGAGCTTCTTCAAAGTCAAACGTATTTAGAAGAACTTAGTGAAGGGCTTAATTCACTATTTGGAAAAAATAGAATACAGTTAGAATGTGATTTTAAAGTGCTTGATGACTGGCGCAGAGATACTGACAGGATGACGACTAGAATACAAATGGATGAAGTAAATATTTTACGTCGATTTACGCCAGCACAATTTTTGTTGAAAAGTGCCGGTAAATTATTTGGAGTTCTTCCTAAAAATAAATCTATGCTATATAACAAATACAAACAGTATGTAGAAAATGAAGATTATACTGAAGTAACGGCTTCTATTATGAAGAAATTTTTCTTGCAATTTGAGCTGTTTGAAAACACACAAGAGCGAGATATTAATATATTCTTTAGGAATCCATTTAACTCCTTAAAGCAAGCTGTAGAAAACACTCATTTAGAAATACAAGAAAAACAAGAGATATTACATAAGATGAAATCAAATCCTGAAATCTATCATGATTCTATCATGCTCTTTGAATTGAGATTGCGTCAATGTGAAGTAATTTTAAATATAGGTGATGATAATACCTATACGGATGTAGCTTTAGAAACAAGCGTAGAATAAAAGTAAACACATCAGATTTTTTATATAAAAAATCTGATGTGTTATAAGAAAGTAAAAAGGAGCAATTGTAATAAGTTGCTCCTTTTTCATATATAGATTATTTTTCTGTTTCTTTAATTTTAGTTTGTACTTCGCCAGTTTTAATTTTATTACTTTCTGAGAAGCGTAATAAATCGCCTTCAATAATTTTGTCAGACATTCGTAATTCATTTTGTGCACGTTTAATGAGGGCTTGAGCTTCTTTTTTTGGTAAATCTACAATTTCCCCTGTTATACGGTCGTAGAAAGTGTTGTTTTTGTATGCATACTTATCTGTAACGAAGCTACCATCGCGTAAAACAACAAAGCCAGTATATTCATCTGAAAACATATCATGGCCAAAACGGATATCATTCGTAGAACCAACACCTAATAAATTTAGAATAGTAGGTTTCATATCGATTTGTCCCGTAGGCTTTGAAATAGTTTGACCTTCTGTTTGTCCAGGAATATGAATATATAAAGGTGTACGTTGTAAATTTAAAGTATCAAATTCTGTTATTTGATCTTTGTCTAAAAACTGTGCCATTGCACGATTATGTTTTTCGGAAATGCCATAATGATCACCGTATAACACAATAATAGAATCATCATACATTCCCTCGGCCTTTAAACGCTCAATAAATTTTTTAATTGATTCGTCTAAGTAACGTGCAGTTACGATGTAACGATCGAATACGCCATTACCAGAGTTGTATGGTTCAATGAATTTTGTATCTTCATCATACGTGAATGGATAATGGTTTGTTAAAGTAAGGAAACGAGCATAGAATGGTTGATCAACAGTTTTTAATATATCTACTGATTGATCAAAGTATTCGATATCTTTTAATCCCCAATTTAAATTTGTTTCTGGCGTAATTTTGTAATCAAGCTCATTATAGTAACGATCATAACCAAGAGCGGAGTACATAATATTACGATTCCAAAATGTTGCGTTATTCGCATGGAATACAGAAGTGAAATAACCTTGCTGACGTAAAATTTCTGGAGTCGCAGTATAATCATTGTTACCGTGTGTGAAGAATACAGCCCCTCGATTTAATGGATACAACGACGTATCGATTAGAAATTCAGAATCGGATGTTTTCCCTTGACCAGTTTGATGGAAAAAGTTATCAAAGTAATAACTTTCATTTATGAATTCATTTAGGAATGGTGTAACTTCTTGCCCATTGACTGATGCGCCTATTAAGAAGGTCTGCAAGGATTCAAGAGTGACGACAATTACATTTTTTCCTTTCGCTGCACCAAACATATTAGGGTTTGGCTCGCTTTGGTTTGCTTTTACGTAGTTTTCAGTTTCTTGTAATTTACTACTATCAGCAAGTGCTTTTTGTGACCCAGCTTTTACTTGCAGTGTTAAGTCATATACTTGGTGAGTATATAAGCCTAAATTTTTGACAAGCATTACCCGGTCGAATGATCTCGTTAATAATTCAGGGCGCTCTTTTTCTGCAAGCTGTAGATTCGCAAAGAATACACCAATCGTTAAAAGAAAGTATAACAAGCGTGTAGAATGAGTTACACGTTCTGTTTTAAAGACCAATGATTTCTTTTTTAATAAAATAAAGAAGAAAACAATGTCTACGAATGCGAGTATAATTTTGTAGTTTAATATCTCTATAATACTGCCGCCTAATTGGCCAAAGTTTGAGGTTTGTCCAAGTACTGGTAATGTAACGAAATCATTATAAAAATCATAGAACATTACATTTCCAACAAGCACGATCGTTAATAAGAAATTAATACATAGCGCTATATAATTTCGTTTTTCACCAGTTGCAAATAATGCTAATCCAACAAATGCTAATGATGCGGCTAGAGGGCTAATAAACAAAATAAGCTCTTGCGTTGAAGACTCAATTTTTAAATCAAAACTGAATCGCGTAATAAGATATGTTTTTAACCATACTGCTAAAGCCATTATTATAACAAAACTTATATTTTGCATTTGTAAATTTATTTTATTCTTCATTTTTACACCTTCTTTATACAATTTATTTAATTGAAGTTATATATTATGTTTTTATAACTATTAGAGTTTAATGAACCATTTAGATTATGTTTTCTAAAGGGAATAATTTGAAGTATTCATATACATACAATGGGGATTTTTAAAGCGTAGTAGCATAAATATAACTCTTTTTGAGAAACGGGCAGAACAAGTCATAGTTGTAGTGAAATTGACTTATAGACATCCTACCATATTAAACACTATGATGATGTTACAAAATATCGAACAAATGAAAGTGAAAATGGATAGAGACTTTTAAAACTGTTGACATTCAATTTATTAGAATTGAATGTCAATCGTTTTAAATATACAGTTATGTTACATATGTATTTTGTAAAATTCCGTTTCTTTGTCAGTTAATCATTAGCCGGGAAGGATAGGAGGGATTATTAAAACACTTTTACTATATATAAGTAAAAGTGTTTTGGAATTGAAAATATTTGACTGACATCTTAATGATAGAAATTAAATGTCAGATAAGTACTTTCCAACATACAGACCACTTGCAGCAGCTTGAGATAAGGAATGAGTGACGCCGGAACAATCTCCAACTAAAAATAGTCCATGCACACTTGTTTCAAAAGAGTTATTGATTTTTATCGTAGGAGCATAGAACTTTCCGTCAATTCCATATAGTAAAGTATGTTGATCAATAGGCTCTTGTATAAATTGTTCTAAACGTAATAAAAATTCTTTCAGCCCTTCAATATATAATTGAGGAACTTCTTGATTCAAATCTCCATAATCCCCCTGTAGTGTAGGTTGTATACGATTATGTTCCATGCTGTTTTCCGCCGTAGGTTGTTTCTTTAATAAGTCCTCTAAGCGCTGTATAACAATCCGATCTCGTCCTTGGTTAATGCCTTTAATAATTGAACTTGCGTATACATTTGCTTCTTTGAGAGTTGGAAAATAGCGAGGAATAAATAAAGTGAAGTTTAAATTAGAAGTGCCAGTTCCTTGCTCTCGAAAATTTTGACCGTCAGGCATAACTAAACCTTCTTCGTACTTTCGAATGATGCGTCCTTTTGGATTCATACAGTAAGTAGTTGCTGTGAAATGCTCACCTTGATAAGAAAGTTTTGTTTCAAAAGTATCTTTTAATATAGAACGTAATTGATGTTCCTTCATTTCTACTCTAATTCCTAAATCTACACGTGTTTGCTCCTGAGAAATACTTAGAGAACTGCATATTTCTTTTAACCAATCGGCCCCTGAACGCCCAGTTGCAAATACTAGTTGCTTAGTTTGAACTGTTCCTTGATTTGTCTCTATTGTAAAATAATCTTCCTGTTTCAGAATATGTTGTACATCTATTTGAAATTTGATCTTTATTTTCGTCAGTAAAAATTCATAGAGCTGCTGAAAAATGTTATTGGAAAGGGGAGTACCAAGATGTCTTACTTCTGTTGTTAGCATTTGTAAACCACACGCTTCAGCTCTTTTAGTGAGACTTGAATTTTCAGTACAATATTTTGAGACAGAACTTCCACCAAACTGACATAGAATTTCATCTACTTCAGCCATGAGCTGTATAAAGCCCTCTTTACCGACTTTTTGCTCAAGTTCTCCGCCAAATCCGTTTGTATAATTAAATTTCCCTTCAGATCTTCCTAAACCACCAAACCCGAAATATTTATCACATGTAGTACAATTACACACTTTTCCTTCGTCTAAAGGACAATGGCGATCTTCTAGCGCTTTACCTTTATCAAGAATTAAAACTTTTTTGTTACTTTTAGCTAGTGAATAAGCCATAAAAATGCTACTTACTCCAGCGCCGATAATTGTAACATCATACATATTCTTTCACCTGCTAACGAATAGTTTGTTTTTTATTTTTCTAGTGTATAACAATTTTATGAAGTAAAGAAATAGCTTTTATTAATAAAGTGGGAGTTTTTGAACTTGATGCTGTATTAACTTCTCCGAGTGGTGGAGTAAATACAAAAATTTTTATTTGAAAGAAGAAATAGTTTGAAAAATCACTATGTCATATGATTAATAACATCTTACATAGAAAAAAACAGACCTTTTAAGTGAAGAGGTCTGTTAATGATTTTAAATCTTATTTAGCAAACACATGGTTACCAATTACTGCTACTGTTTGACGTGTCGTAATCCACTTGTCTGTTGATGTTTTTGGATTGTAGAAATAAATCCAGTCAGAATGTACTCCATTTGTGGAGATAGCCTCTTCTACAGCCATTTTTGCTTCTGCACTTGCAGGCTGATTAATTCTGCCATCTGTAACAGGAGTAAATGCATATCCGTATTTAATAGGTTCATAAATAACACCTGTTATTGTATTTGGAAAACCTTTTGCATTTACACGATTTAGTATAACTTTTGCTACTGCTACTTTTCCTTTATAGGATTCGCCACCTGCTTCAGCAGTAACTAAGCGTGCCATTAAGTCTTTTTCTTTTTGTGAAATGCTTGAGTTAATTTTTAAATGTTGTCCTGTATAAAGCTTGTTTCCGACTGTATTGTTAATTTGTTTTATAGATTGGACGGTGACATTGTAACGCTTTGCTATCGTTTCTAATGAATCCCCCGGTTGTACTTGATAAATAATTTGTCCAGAAATGCTCGCAGGCTTGGCGTTTTGAGGAACAGTGATTTCATTTGATTTCACGGACCCTGGAATATGTAACTGTTCACCAATAAAGGTTTTATCGTTTCCTTTATTATTAGCCTGTTTAATGGATTGTATTGAAACTCCGTATTGTTTACTAATGCCCCAAAGTGTATCGTTCTTTTTTACTGTATGAATGGTAGAAGCTTCAGCTGTACTTTGACTACATACGAATGTAATTGCAGCCGCGGATAAAGGGATTATATGTTTTATTTTTAGTAATTTCATTGTAAATCCTCCTAAGAAAAAATTAAGGTGAAACTATTAAGTAATGTAGTTCAGAATGTGTATATGCGTAATATATTAATGTAAGTATATTAGCACATATAAAATAAATAATCACTATAAGTTTCATATTCGTGTAGTGTAGAGTCAGAATATGAAATATTGCATATGAAAATACATTGAAGTTCATATTTCTGATTACTATAATCTATTTAGTAGAAAGGGAATACGTTATAGAAATAAAATCATTATAGATTAATATAATGATTAATAATTATTAATAGGAGGATTGATGTAATGAAAATATTTCAAAAAATGTATGCGTCAACTGTAATCATTACAACACTTTTAGGAACAGGAGGCACTATCAATAGTGTACATGCTGATTCTATAGAACAGCAGAGTAAATTAGGGATAGAACAAGAAACAGATAAGCAAATCATTGTAAAATTTAAAGCAGATTTGGATTTTCCATATGAAGATGGTATTGAAAAACAAATACAATCTCAAACGAATGATAAAGTAATAAAAGATCTTTTGACAGAATATCCAGATGTAACATTTACTCGTTTATTCACATCTGTAAGCCCGGAACAAATACAAAACCTTGAAGTGAAAGCACCTAATCATGTATCTACAAGTTTATTAAACTACTATATTCTTCAAAATCAAAATAGTGGGTATGAAGAAGAAATAGTAGATAAGTTAAAGGCATCTTCTTTAATAGAAGATGCGTATATGAAGAAACAAGAGAAAATAATGCCACCTGAAGTGCAATCATCAAGTGTAGCTCTTAATCCTAATAAAAATCCTAGATTTAAAAAACAAGGTTATCTTGAAGCAGCCCCATACGGTATTAATGCGCCTTTCGCCTGGGGAGTTCAAGGCGGTAATGGAAATGGTATCACTTTTGTTGATATGGAATACGGATGGCTATTAAATCATGAGGATTTATTACATCAAAATATTGAATTAATGTCTGGAAGAAATATAAATCAGCATGTCGGTCATGGGACGTCTGTACTAGGAATTGTATCCTCTGAGGACAATGAAGTCGGGAATATTGGGATTGCGCCAAAAGCGAAAGCAAAGGTTATCTCTCAAATAAGAGATAACGGACAGTATAATACGGCTGATGCAATATTAAGCGCTGTAAATCAGTTAGAAGCTGGGGATGTTTTATTGTTAGAGGCGCAAGCATCCTTTGATGGATATGGTGATAAATATTTACCTGTTGAAGTACAACCAGATATTTTTGATGCAATTCGTGCTGGTACAGATAAGGGAATTGTAATTATAGAGGCTGGAGCAAATGGGTGGAATGATTTAGATCAGTTCAAAGATAGAAAGGGTAAGCAAGTCTTAAATCGTAATAGTAAAGATTTTAAAGATTCGGGTGCAATTATGGTAGGAGCTGGCTCTTCATCTTTCCCTCATGAACGTATGTGGTTTTCGAATTATGGAAGCCGTATTGATGTGTACGGATGGGGAGAAAATGTAGATACAACTACAGCCGAGCAAAGTAGAAGTGCTGTAAATCTTTATACTTCAAGCTTTAGCGGAACATCTAGTGCTTCGCCAATTATTGCTGGGGCAGCGACTTTAGTACAAAGCATTGCTAAAGAAAATTTAGGACAACCATATAGACCTAGTGAACTAAGAGCAATATTAAGCAACCAGAGCACAGGAACAAAATCTAAAGATCCATATGCAGATAAAATTGGTGTTTTACCAGATTTGAAGTCTATACTAGTAAACTTAGGCTATGAACAAAGAAAACCAAACGGTGGGAATGAATTACAAGTAACAGAAAATGAACCAAATAATGAGCCTAGACAGGCAAATAAAGTTAACTTTCATACACCGGTGAAAGGAACGCTACATAATAGTGATAGAGTAGATGTATTTACTTTCCAAATTGACTCGCCGGAAAATATTAATATTTCTCTACTAAATGAACAAAATATCGGAATGACATGGGTACTTCATCATGAATCAGATTTAAATAACTATGTAGCATATGGTGAAAATGAAGGAAATGTAGTTAAAGGAACTTATAATGCAAAGCCAGGAAAATATTATTTATACGTCTATAAATATGAGAATAAAGATGGTTCATATGTATTGAACATAAAATAAGCAAAAGGAACTTCAGATGAAGTTCCTTTAAATTTTTCTAATTTAGTATATGTGAATGATTTTTTAACTTTACTTCTATGCAATATTTCATATTGATGAAATGTTATTTATTTTTTATGAACTAGCTTATATTATATTCAATAAGTTTGATATAAAAACAGAAAAAGAGAGTGATAATAATGAGAAATAAGAAGTTAATTTTGAAATTATTCATATGTAGTACAATATTTATCACATTTGTATTTGCTTTACATGATAAGAGAGTAGTTGCAGCTAGCTCTGTTAATGAGCTTGAAAATTGGTCGAAATGGATGCAACCTATACCTGATAATATTCCGTTAGCACGAATTTCAATTCCAGGAACACACGATAGTGGGACGTTCAAGTTGCAAAATCCGATTAAGCAAGTGTGGGGAATGACGCAAGAATATGATTTTCGCTATCAAATGGACCATGGAGCTCGCATTTTTGATATAAGAGGACGTTTAACAGATGATAATACGATAGTTCTTCATCATGGGCCATTATATCTTTACGTAACACTGCATGAATTCATAAATGAAGCGAAACAATTTTTAAAAGATAACCCGAGTGAAACAATTATTATGTCTTTAAAAAAAGAGTATGAGGATATGAAAGGGGCAGAAGATTCATTTAGTAGTACGTTTGAAAAAAATTATTTTGTTGATCCTATCTTTTTAAAAACAGAAGGAAATATAAAACTTGGAGATGCTCGTGGGAAAATTGTACTACTAAAAAGATATAGTGGCAGTAATGAATCTGGAGGATATAATAATTTTTATTGGCCAGATAATGAGACGTTTACCACAACTGTAAACAAAAATGTAAATGTAACAGTACAAGATAAATATAAAGTGAGTTATGATGAGAAAGTAAAATCTATTAAAGATACAATCAATGAAACGATGAACAATAGCGAGGATTTAAATCATCTATATATTAATTTTACAAGCTTGTCTTCGGGTGGTACAGCATGGAATAGTCCATATTATTATGCGTCTTATATAAATCCCGAGATCGCGGCATATATTAAACAAGAGAATCCAAAAAGAGTTGGTTGGGTTATCCAAGATTATATTAGTGATAAGTGGTCACCGATTCTCTATCAAGAAGTTATAAGAACTAATAAGTCGCTTTAATTTTTATCATAATTTCATAGAAACAATATAACTCTATTAAAAGTCTTGTGGAATTCCCATAAGACTTTTTAGTATTTGATAGTATGAGAATCAAGTTCTTCGAATATAATTATAAGATTAATAAAAAAATGTCGATAAATGTCGATTGTTGTTGTAATATAAAACAAGTAAAATATAATATATAGATGGAGTGATTTTGTTGTCTTTTATTAAAAATAGTAAAATTGGAACGAAATTAAATGTGTTAGTCATTATATCGAGTTTGGCTTGTATCATGTTATCTTCACTCGGGTTTTTAGGGCTTCAAAAAGGTGAAAATGCATCTTCTAGTATGTATGAAGAAAGACTATTACCAATTGAATGGATAGGAATTGTAGAATCAAATTTTTACCATGTTAATATGAATTTTATGGAGATTATGATATCGAAAGATGAAAAAAGAATGAAAGAACTCATAATAGAAATGGATAAGACTAGAAAAGAAAATGATGAGCTGTTAAAACAATTTGAAACTAGAATTAGTTCTCATAAAGAAAAAGATTTGTATAATGCGTTTCAAAGTCAATTTAAAGATTTAAGAGTACAAATGAAAAAAGCACAAGATTTGGGACTGACTAATAATGAAGAAGCCTATAGCTATTATTTAAAAGAAATTGACCCTAATATGGAAAAAACAATTCAGTCTATTCGTGAACTTATTTTATATAATAATAATGCTGCTGAACAGCTACAAAAAGAGAATGTTAATAGTGTGAAAAATACAATCATAACATTTGTAATTATTTCATTTGTTGGAATCATAATAATCATTTTTATTGGTTTTATAACAAAAAATGCTATAAAAAAACCAATTGTATTATTACAAAAAGATATGGAACGAGTATCTGCTGGAGATTTAACAATTCGAACTTCTTATAAATCCGAGAACGAATTAGGCCATATTGTACAGTCCTTTAATAGTATGTTAGATAACTTGCAACAATTAGTCGGTCAGGTGAAGGTTACGGCGAAAGAAGTGATTGTTTCAACTGAAAATATGCTACAAGAGACGAAAACGGCAGCACATATATCAAACGAGGTTGTTCGAACTACTTCTGAAATAAATAAAGAAATAGAGGGACAAGTGACTAGTATTCAAGAAAGTTCAACTTCAATGGAAGAAATTGCAACTGGTGTTCAAACAGTAGCTGAATCTTCAGCGATGGTTGCTGAAGTTGCTGTTGCAACAATAGACCAAGCAAACTCTGGTAGTGAAGTTATAAAACAATCTATTCATCAAATGAATAGCGTGAATGAAGTTGTCGAAGAAACTTCTAAGGTCATTGATAGACTTGTTACGCGTACACAACAAATTGAAGAAGCGTTAGATGTTATTACTAATATTGCGGAACAAACGAATTTACTTGCTTTAAATGCTGCAATTGAGGCAGCACGTGCTGGAGAAAATGGAAAAGGATTTGCAGTAGTTGCAGCTGAAGTAAGAGGTCTAGCTGAGAAATCTAAAACATCTGTAAATGATATAAATAATTTAATACGTTTTATACATCAAGATACAGAGGATACAGTTCATGTAATGAAAAAAGGTCAACAACAGGCTAGTGGTGGTAAAGAAGCAGCGCATAAGGCAGAACTCGCATTTTCATCTATTATGCAAGATATTAATAGAATAACGACCCAAATTCAAGAAGTGTCTGCTGCCACAGAAGAAATGTCTGCTGGGACAGAAGAAGTAAATGCCTCTTTGTCAATAGTTTCTGAAACTGCAACACAAGTCGCACAAGAAACGAATCGAACGGTACAATCAATTCAAGCACAAGCCACATTGATTCAAGAAATAACGACGAAATCTAATGAAATGAAAAAGAAAGTCGAAAATTTAGAAATGCTAATTTCACAATTCATTATTGAAGAATAAGTCTATTAACATTTATCCCGCTATTTGCCGGGCAGTAAGACCCCTACCTCAAAATTCAGCGGAAGCAAAGAAGTTAGGTAGGGGCCTGCTGCCCGTAAAAGCCCGATTGGTGAAGACTGATTAAAGTTTCACTTTATCATTAGTATAAACTTTAAGATACTCAACATAGTGCTGTGTTGTATAATTTGAAAAAGGACCTTCATAGGTTCTTTTTTTGTAAATGGTGTGAACGATACTTTTCATTATGAAAAAATCAAACTTTTAAATCGGGTTAATTTCAAGTGGAAAATGGATATAATTAACCTTGCGAAAAAGCAACTGGTCCTAAGTGATCAGTTGCTTTTTATTTTTAAAGTGGATGAGCAAAAAAACGCGAAAGTGGTTGGTCCGTTTTTTACAAACATCTATTATGATAAGAGAAGAAAGGTAGTATGTTATCAGCGTTTTAAAGAGGAAGGTTTTTATGTAAGTTCTTTAATTAAAATAGATGGGTCTTAGAGAGGTGAAAAGACAATGAGTTTTGCAATTTCACTAGTCGTTATTATTGTAATTGTATCGCTATTTGGGACTGTACTAGTTGCAAGAAACGTGGAGGAGAATTACGGCAAGTCTACAAAAAGAAATGTGAAAAACTTATCTGCAATCTATATTCTTCTTCTTTTTGTTCTACTGGTTGGGGTAACATGGTATGTGGTAATGATTTGATAGTTTGTGAAAGAACTGAAATGAGAGTATGAAGTTGGAATTTCAGAAGCTATCGAGTAATCAGAAAGAGAACTATTTTGGATATATCCATTTACGGATAAGAAAATGTGACTAATTAATACTATTTTTACGGTGAATACTGTTAGTAAAAAATGAGGATAGTTCGTTTTGAAAGGAGGGAACTAGATGGAATGGAAACCAAATCGTGCAGATAAGACACCTGTATATAAACAAATTGCTGATTATATTGAAAGAGGCATTTCTTCAGGTGAATTTCCTTCTGATAGTAAGTTACCTTCTGAGCGTATATTGGCAAAGGGATTACAGGTGAACCGGAGTACAATAGTAGCTGCGTATGAAGAATTAAAATCACTTGGAGTAGTAGAACGGCAAAAGGGAAGCGGAACACGGGTCAATACAGACATATGGGGTGTCTCACATAAACGAATACCGAACTGGGGTAGGTACGTGGAGGACGGATCATTCTTACCTAACGTACCACTCGTTCAACAAATTCGAACGGAAACACAAAAAGATGATTTAATTAATTTAGCAAGTGGTGAACTGTCACCAGAATTAATTCCAAGTGATAGATTTCGAACAATTTTGTCGGAGAAAACATTTATGGAAAACCTCGGTTATGACCATCCACTTGGAAATGAGATGTTGAGAAAAACAATTTCAGCACATGTTCAGCAATATAAACAAATTGAAGCAGATTCAAGCTCTATTCTTATTACGTCTGGAGCACAACAGGCGCTTAATCTTATCGTTCAATGTTTATTAAAACCTGGCGATGCGATCGCGATTGAAGATCCTTCGTATTGTTTTTCGCTTCCAATGTTTAAATCGGCCGGTTTAAACATATTTCATTTACCTGTTGATGAGCATGGAATGAATCCAGATGACTTAATCGATTTGCACAAAAAGCATCGCATTCGGATGGTATTTTTGAATCCAGATTATCAGAATCCAACGGGTACTGTACTTTCATTAGCGAGACGTAAAAAGGTTTTAGAACTGTCTTCTGAGTTCGGTATACCAATTGTAGAAGATGATCCGTATAGTTTAATTTCTTTTAATGGAGAAGTGAATCCGACATTAAAATCAATGGATCAAAATGGAAATGTTCTTTATATAAGTTCATTATCAAAAATTGTTGCATCAGGATTACGTATTGGATGGATAATTGGTCCTATACGAGTAATTGAGCGTTTAGCAGATGCAAAGCAACAAGTTGATTTTGGCCATAGTGTATTTACGCAGTGGGTAGCAAATCAATTTTTAGAATCAAAGGATTTTCATACACATATTACGATACTTCGTGGACAATTAAAGCAAAGAAGAGATGAATTAATTACAGAGCTTGAAGGAACATTGGGAGACCGAGTTGAATGTTTCGTGCCAGAGGGTGGAATACATGTATGGTGTAAAGTGAAAGGAAAGTTTGATGAATATCACTTATTAGGTGAATCTATACGGAATGGTGTCGCATTTGTTCCGGGCAGTGTTTTAGGTTCGAAAAATGAATATATACGATTTACGTTTGGTAGAGCGAATATAGAACAAATTCAACTTGGAATTAAACGGTTTGCTTACACGCTAAATGAGATTTCATAATATGGATGTGTGATAGTGAAATGAGGGAAATAAATGAAGTACGTGACGCTTTTACTTCAAGTAGGCGTGCTATATGTATTTAGCTTAGTGGGTATGTGGATTCAGGAAATATTCCATCTATCAATACCGGGAAGTTTAATAGGGATGTTAATACTGTTCCTGTTTCTTTTCACTCGCGTTCTACCGTTAAAGTGGTTTGAGTTAGGTGCGGAAAAGTTAATCGTATTTTTACCGTTATTTTTAATCCCTTCGACAACAGGGCTCATGGAATACGGATCTTTTCTTTTAAGTAAGGGGAGTATTATATTCCTTTTAGTAGTTGCAAGTACTATAGTAACTTTAATTGTTTCAGGTTATATAAGTCAATTATTAGTAACATCAAAAAAATAAAATCGACAAGGTGCACGATTCAAATGGTCTTAATTATTATTACTGTAGCAATTTATTTCTTGGCGACAAATCTATATAAAAAATTTACGTTTGCATTTACGTTACCGGTGTTAACAGTTACGGCAATTATGATTTGTTTATTTTTGATTTTTGGTATTTCTCATCATGAGTATAGGGAAAATGGTGGAGACATTCTTTCAAGCTTATTGAGCCCTGCAATTGTAGCATTAGCCATACCTCTATTTAAAGAGCGAAAGATACTGATGAAAAATTTTTTATCGATACTTATCGGAGTAGTGATAGGTATAGTGGCTGTAACGAGCATGAATGTAGTGATTGGCGGAATTTTAAATATAGATAAGGAACTTATATTAACTACTTTACCACAGTTAGCAACGATGCCTATTGCCCTTTCATTAGCGGATCAAATTGGTGGTATTCCATCTATGACTTCTAGTTTTGTAGTTGTTGCAGGGATAACAGGTGCTATTGTCGGACCGACAGTACTTAAGTTTTTCAGTATAACAAGTACGATTGGAAAAGGAGTTGGAATGGGCTGTGCATCACATATTATCGGTGTGAGTCGTTTAGTGAAGGAAGGCGAGAAAGAAGCGACTATCGGTTCGGTAACGATGATTGTAACTGGAATACTCATTAGTATACTAATACCGTATGGAACGAAATTTATTTTTTAAATGTAATGGAGATGATAACAATGACAACATGGTTTATAGTTACATTATTTGTTTTTGGAGCTATTAAAGTATTAGTTTCTAGTATGCCCACTTCTGTTGTAGAATCAATTATTAGTAAATTTGAGTTGCATCAAAAACTTGAGGCGGAAAATACTTCTATATCAATAGATGGAAAAAATATAGAGGGAGAAATGAAACTACAAGTTATTCATGAATTTAATGAGGCTTTGTTTTTAGATAAACATTATTTCCCGCCGCACGGAGAAGGGACACCAATAGTCATTGATACGAAGAAAGGGAATAAAGAGATTAGGTTTTCTCTATATAGCTATGAGGAACATATTGATGTCATTAAGCAATATAAGAAGAAAGTCGTTGCCTATCGTTTACGCTCTAAAAGCCTACAAACACTGGCACCATTAGCAATAATGGAAGAGTATGCTTAAGAAGGGACCTATAATGGTCTCTTTATTTTTTTATCCAATTATATATGTTCCAAATAAAAGAATGGAAAATCATATAACCAAATAAAGAATATGTATGGTTCCAATTCGTACTGTGTATAAATAAACCTAAACTTTCAGCAATCTGTTCAAAAAGGCTAGCACAAATACCAATTGAAATAATAAATAGAATTCTAGAAACTTTAGATAATTTTTTTGAAATGTGTATAAAGATAACTGTTAAAATCGGCAGTACGAATAATGTAAAAGCTATATTAACCGAAAATGTGGATGAGAAGGGTCTAGCTGGAAAGGAATATATTTGTTTATGAACAAAAAAAGCATCTAAACAAGTTCCAATAATAGCAGAGAGAAAGATTGTAACTACTAATGCTAGAAACTCATTCTTCTTCGCGGAGGAGGACATTTTTCTTTGCGAGAATTGCGAGTTCAATTTTTTCGAGTGTTTTGCAGTAGTCTTCTGTAATTTGTCCATTTATATTTTCCTCCTTATCAACTAAATAATGTACAACTTGCCAATCGGTAAACCAATCTTCACTGTCAACTTCCTCATGCTTCATATCTCGCCATGCATAGATGAGTGCAGGGCTGTATATGCGATAAGCGTCATTTCGTAACTGGCATTTTTTTATTCGGCGCTTATAAAACTCACGGGAAAAAGATTCATTTACACTTGAAAATAAATGGGGCCAGTAATCTTTCCTTGATCCCGTATGCGGATGGTGTTGGGCCCAGCTTATTATTTGAGATAAAACATGTGTATCTCGAAATAATAATGAATATAATCTTTTTCCAATTAATATTCGTTCATGTAAGGAAGTGAAATGTTTCATTGTATCACCAAATAGTAACACTTTTTGTTTCTTATCATTTTCGTAGAATGGGAAAAGGATATGATTAAACTGAAAGAAATCAAAGAGTTTAAATCCAATACTATTTAGTACAGTCTTTTTAAATTGTACATTTTGAATCACTCTTTTTTCTAAGTAGTTTTGTTCATTAATAATAGTTGCAATGGCTAATGTTTTTTTGTTGCCTGTTTTCCAAAAATCGTTCCACATCGTTTCCATAAATGTAGAAACATTTAGGTGAGGGAGAAGGTGAAATAACTTTTGTGATTTCTTTACACTTTGTTCGTAAAGTAAAAATTGAGGGTATACATCTTGGAAAATAAGCCAATTCCCTCTTTCTAAAAAAGAAAAAAATATGAATTGATCTTTCTCTGATAAGATTCTCGTATATAAATCGCCCTTTAAATCAGTCATATTCCAACCGCCGTTACGTGATACCATATGTCCAAGCAGTGCCCAATGTATTTCTGGATATTGAATGTAAAATTGGTAGTATGCGCGTGTTCTTGTAACATTATTTTTATTTAGCTGTTCTGTTTGTATTTTTATTTTGTTGATGATGAGTTGCTCTTCTTTCGTTAATTTATACAAGGTATCAGAAGGAATAAGCTTGCTTTTTTGTTTCAGTTCATTTTTTACATCGAATAGGGAGAGGGGCAGTGCTTTGGAAGGTCCGTTATATGTATGATTTGAATTGCTTTGGTCCATTCCGTTACCTCCCTTTTTCATAAATTTAAACATGATTATTGGCTATGAATCATTCTATTTATCCCGCTATTTGCCGGGTAGTAAGATCCCCACCTCAAAATTCAGCGGAAGCAAAGATGTTCGGTGGGGGATCAACTGCCCGTAAAAGCCCGATTGGTGAGGGCTGATAATTAGTGGGGGATGAACAATATCCCCACTGATTAAAGTTTCACTTTATTTTATTACGAGTATAAGAAATAAATGAGCGGTGTTTTTTTACAAGGAATTTATTTATCATGCAAACAGTATAAAAAATCTTACTGTTGTGAGGTGAAATGAAAAACAGAAACGTTGTTTAATAGTTTCTGTTTTTTTATTTTGTCAATTAAATGTAACAAACGACGATTATGATTTGAATCAATTGAAAATAATTCAATAAATACTATTTAAATTGAGATGTTTGGTAGGAGGAAAAGGAATGTTAAATAAAATAATTTTAATTACTGGTGGTACAGGTTCGTGGGGGCATGAACTTATAAAACAACTATTAGAAAAATCACCGAAAGAAATTAGAATTTTTTCAAGAAATGAAACGGTTCAGTTTGAAATGCAGCAACAGTTTATAAATGATGAAAGGTTAAAATTTATTATTGGAGATATTCGTGATAAAGATCAACTAGTCTATGCTTGCCAAGGTGTACATTATATATTTCATCTTGCAGCTTTAAAACACGTTCCAGTATGTGAGTATTATCCTTATGAAGCTATAAAAACCAACATACATGGTACGCAAAATGTAATTGAAGCCTCTATACAGATGCGAGTTGAAAAAGTTATATATGTTTCAACGGATAAAGCAGCTGATCCATCAAATACGTATGGGATGACAAAAGCAATTGGTGAAAAATTAATGGTTCATGCGAATATACAAACGAAGAAAACAAAATTCATTTGTGTTCGTGGTGGAAATGTTTTAGGGACGAGTGGAAGTGTAGTACCGCTTTTTAAACAACAAATTAAAAAATCTTCACAAGTAGGGATTACCGATGCGAATATGACTAGATTTTTCTTAACAGTTGAAGATGCTGTTGGATTGTTATTTAAAGCCGTATATCAAGGTAGAGGCGGGGAAATCTTTGTTATGAAAATGCCGGCATGTAAAATAACAGATTTAGCAGAAGTGTTAATTGAAGATTCGGAAAAAAGGAACGTTAAGGTAAAAGAGGTAGGGATAAGACCAGGTGAAAAATTAAGTGAAATGCTTTTATCTGAGGTAGAGAGTAAAACAAGTATAAGTTTTGATCAAAATTATTTTGTGGTACTACCGACCATTCCTATAGAAGGACTTCAAGAATATTATTCTAGCTATCCGCTAGTGGATGTGAAGAGTTTTAGTTCTCAACAAGACTTACTTGCAAAACATGAGGTGAAACAAATGCTATTAAAAGGAGGATTTTTGCGATGAAAAAAAATGCGAGCCTTTTAATAACTGGTGCAAATGGTTTTACAGGACGCCATGCTTGCCAATATTTTTTAGAGCAGGGCTTTCATGTAATTCCTATGTTTCAAAATCGTGCACATAGAGAAAAAATTAGAAATGGTATTACTTGTAATTTAACTAATAAGAGCGAAGTAATAAAGGTAATGAAACAAATAAAGCCAGACTACGTATTGCATTTAGCAGGAAGGAATTCGGTCATAGAATCTTGGACATCTGCTCTTGAATATATAGAGATTAACGTAATAGGAACGTTATATTTATTAGAAGCAATTAAGCAAGAAGCATCGCATTGTAGAACATTAGTTATAGGATCTGCTTTGCAAGCAGATAGTATGGACGAAATGAAAATTTCAAATCCATATAGTTTAAGTAAAACGATGCAAGTCATTATTGCAGAGGCTTGGGGAGAATTAATGGATTCAAATATTATCATTGCAAAGCCTTCAAATTTAATTGGTCCAGGGGTATCGAATGGCATTTGTTCGATTCTCGCAAAGAAAATGATAGATATAGAATCAGGTAGAAGTAAAGCTATTATTGAAGTAAACAGTTTGAAAGATAGTAGAGATTTTCTAGATGTACGTGATGCGGTTAAAGCGTATCATGTGTTATTACGAGATGGAATAAATGGAAAACAATATAACATCGGATCAGGAGTAAAACGATCTTTATTAGATGTACTAGAACAATATAAAGAATTAACACAGCTAAATTTTTTTATAGAGGAAACAGAGAAAAGTGGGAGCGACTCAAATGAGAGTTTAGTAATAGAGGAAATAAAAAGGTTAGGTTGGATCCCAGAAATTGAATTTCATCAATCATTAAAAGATGTACTTGAGTATGCGAAGTGTAGTGACATCTGCATTCAATGAAAAACAAAAAAGGGTGTAAGAAATATATGAATGGTTATGAAGTAATAGATAATCAAAATACGCTATTTCTTTCAATTGTTGATACGCTGGACTGGAAAGATGAAGAAGCGCATGTATTGCGTCTTTATGAGGCAATACATAAATATCAAGCGTATGTAGAAGAAAAAAGGGTTAATCGAATAAAGTCAGCATTAGAGACCGAAACTAGGTATGTGATTCAAATCTTTGCTCAATATGAGTGTAGTGAGTATGGAAATGATTTTTATGAACTCATTAAAGATCTTTTACAAGATATAGAGGTGGAGTTAAAGATTTATATAAAAAATAATAAGTTTATTTACATTTAAAAGGTAAATATAAAGCTAGATTTTTAATAATAAAGGTGGGTATAAGTTATGAGCAAAACGATTCTTTTTACTGGGGGCGGTACAGCCGGACACGTTATGATTAATATTGTATTAATTCCTAAATTTATAGAGCAAGGATGGAGAGTCGAGTATATTGGATCCAAAAATGGAATTGAAAAATCATTAGTGAAAAATGTTAAATACAATAGTGTTTCAACGGGCAAGCTTAGGAGATATTGGGATTGGGAGAATTTTAAAGATCCTTTTAAAATTATAAGCGGTTGTTTACAAAGTTATAAATTAATTAAGAAAACAAAGCCTGACGTTATCTTTTCAGCAGGAGGATTTGTTTCAGTTCCTGTAGCTATAGGAGCATGGTTAAATCGTGTGCCTATAATTATACGTGAACCAGATAGCACATTAGGACTTGCCAATAAAATAGCATTACCTTTTGCTACAAAGCTATGCACAACATTTCCTCAGACAGGAGAAAATGTAAGTAATGAGAAGAAGGTTTATGTAGGACCGATTGTAAGGGAAGAAATTGAGAAGGGTAACGTATTACGAGGAAGAAGATATTGTGAATTTCAACAAGATAAACCAGTGTTATTAATTATGGGTGGGAGTCAAGGTGCTAAATGGATAAATGATATGGTAAGGAAATGTTTAGATACAATACTATTAAACTTTAATATTATTCATATATGTGGTAAAGGGAAGGTAGACCCATCTATTGGCATGGAGGGGTATATGCAATTTGAATATATAGGAGACGAGTTGCCGCATATACTAAATATGGCAAGTGTTGTAGTTTCCAGAGCGGGTTCTACTGCTATTTCTGAATTGTTATTTTTGAAGAAACCGATGTTGCTTATCCCGTTAACTAACAGTTCCAGTAGGGGAGATCAAGGTTTAAATGCTGAATATTTTTCACGGCAAGGATATGCGGAAGTAATACTCCAAGACAGAGTAAATACGAATACATTTATAGATGCAGTAAATAAGTTGTATACAAATCAGGAGAAATATATTCAAAACATGAATGAATATAAAAAAACAAATGATGAGGGGATTCATCAATTAGTAGATATAATAAATGATGTGGTGAAGTAATAGAAATGTAAATGGAAAAACAAAAGGAAAGAAGGTATCTTCTTTCCTTTTTACTATATTTGTTCAAATTTATTGTTAGTTATTCCAATTAGCTATGTAATATGGGTGAATGCCGTTTTCTAATAGCTCAGTAAATGCATCAATATGAATAGGCTTACTGTAATAATAACCTTGAATAAACTGACATTTATTTTTTTGAAGGAAATTTACGTGCTCTTTTGTTTCTACACCTTCAGCAATGACAGACATTCCTAGTGTATTTGCTAATGTGATGATTGTTTTAATAATTTCCATTCCATCATCACATGTTTCAGACATTGTAATAAATTCTCTCGGAATTTTTAATGTATCAATTGGATATAAAGGTAAGTAGGCTAGCGAAGAATAACCTGTACCAAAGTCGTCGATTGAAATGTGAATCCCTAGACTTTTTAGTGTACGCAGTTTTATCAATGTTTCTCGTTCATCCATCATTGCAATTCGCTCTGTTAATTCAAGATCAAGAGAGCTTGCTGGTAAACCTGTATTTGTTAAAGTAGAAGAAATAGACCTTACAAAATCCTCTTGTTCAAATTCTTTAGCAGATAAATTTACACCTATTTTTAAATGTGAATATCCGAGTCCGTGCCAACGTTTCATTTGCTTACAAGCCTGCTCTAATGTCCATTTTCCTATTGAAATAATTTGTAGTGTTTCTTCTGCAATCGGAATAAACTCGTATGGAGAAATAATACCTAATTCAGGATGATTCCACCTAATTAAAGCTTCTGCACCGATGATTTTATTAGATTCACTATCAACTTGAGGTTGATACAAAAGGAACAATTCTTCATTTTGTAGTGCGTTTGGTAAATCTTTTTCTAATCGTAATCGTCTTTCAATTTTTTTAGCGATTACATCGTCATAAATAGAGAGAGAGTTAAGCTCTTTTGCTTTTGCATCATACATTGCAACATTGGCGTTTTTCAGGAGTGTAGCGGTATCGATTCCGGAATGTGGATAAATAGCGATGCCGATACTCAGTGATAAAGTTAATTTATGCTCATGTATGATAAATGATTTTTTCATGCATTCAAATAATTGGTTACATAATTGGAATAAGTAATCTTCGTCAGTATAGTTTTCAATTATGATTGTAAATTCATCGCCACCGATTCTTGAAAGATGAGTATGTGATGGAAGACATGATTGGAATCGCTTTGCTACTTCTTCTAATATGTAATCTCCTGACGAATGTCCAAGTGTATCGTTAATTGCTTTAAAGCGATCTAAATCTAAATATAATAATGCAAACTCGCTTCCTGCTATTTTAGCATTTTTTATAACTCTCTTTAATTTTTTATGAAAAAAGGCACGGTTCCCAATTTTCGTTACTGTGTCATGGAATGCTAAATATTTAATTTCTTCTTGCTGTTTTTTTAGTGCAGTAATATCTTTCACCATAATATAGCTTCCTGAAATTTGTCCGTCTATTATAATAGGAATGATTGTAACGTATAAAAAATAAGTAAAGCCATCTTTATATTGAGAACTAAGTTGTAAGGATGCCGATTCTTGTTGTTTCACTTTCTCTAATGCCAATGCTAGCTTATGCTTATCTTCATCTAAAATAATCGAAAAACAAGTTTCACCTAGTAACTCATCCGTTGGTGCACCAAGTAGTACACTCCCAGCCTTATTTACATTTAAGAATATTCCATTTAAATCAATGGTGAAAATAGGGTCAGGATGATATTCATATAATGATTTAAACTTTTGTTGTTTTTGAGAAAGAGCCTCTGATTTATGAACTAAATCAGACGTCCGTAAAGTAACTTTTTCTTCTAGTTGGGCATTAAATGCCTGCAAACGTTTTGTTAAGGAATTGTTTTGCATACGTACGATAGAATGACGAATGAGTACGAAAATAAAAGTAATACAATTTCCTGTAATGAGAGTTGAAGATGATGTTTGTTCTTTTAATGTAAACCCGATTAGTATTGCAACAGCAAGATAGGGAAATACAACTAAAGCTTTTTTTCCTATTATAGGGTTTACAATGAAATAATTTTTATGGCTATTATGATCTTCTGGAATAGAGCCAGCTATTGCAATAAGTAATATAGGTATTCTATATAAAAGACGTAATAATGTTATCGTTTCAGTTGATAAGTGGTTATTTAAGTAAAAATAAATATAGTTAAAAGTTGCAGAACTTATTAATACAAAAATAAAGATATAAATTTTCCGTTTGGATTTAAAAATTGTTGGACGGAAAAAGAGACTAACACCTAGCAGCAGAAATAATAAATCTGCAATTGGGTATAAAAATGAAAGGAAAACATCTCCTAGTGAAAGAGAGAATATATTTAAACTTGGTTGGTTAAATAAATACCATTCTAATGTAAATATGGAAGTAAGCACTATGCATATATCACAAATAAAGAACGCTTTTTCCCATTTATTGCATTCCTTTAAAATTTTATAGCAGAAAGCGATAAGACAGAAAAATAGAAAAAACATGTAAAATACATCAGAAACAGTAAAACGATGTATTGGAATTTCGAAGAAGCTATCCTGATATGTATATACTATTTTCCCTAATAAAAAACTACCAATTGCTATTGTAATACATATCCAAAACGGATTTGAACTGACTTTTTTAGAATATATAGAGTAAATCAGTGATACAAATGTAATGGCTTCAACGATAAGTGAAGCGAAGCGTACATCTGAATTTGAAAAATGAGTAGGGAACAGATAGAAAAACATAAAATAGATTGAATAGCATATTAATGTTCCAATTAATATACATAATTGTAAATTTTTATTTAATTTCAATGAAATCACCTTCTTTAATTATGTACTATGTTCGTTATATCTATACATAATAATATTATTTAAGAATTGTATCAGATTTCCTTATAAAAATCATGTTTATAAGGAAAGTGTTAAATAGTGTAAGTATTCTTAAAGTTAAAAAAACATTGTGGTTGATAGTATAGACTGTATCAAGATTTTAAATAGAAATTGTATATTTAGTCATCCTTTGAATTGTAAAGTTTTTTTAGTGATTTGTAAGTGGAGATGCAAAATTGCATATAAAATGATGAGGATTTTTTAGGCGAGATTTTTATTTTAAATCTGAAAATTAACATTTGTGAAAATATAGGGGAAGGATATAAAATAAGAACGTGTATTCTTACAGAGTGGATAGTATTGCCACTAAATAGGGAGGTTTTTTTATGATATATCGAATTAAAGATGCAGAAATATACTATGAAATTGTGGGAGAGGGTAAACCGGTCATTATCATACATGGCTGCGCCCCTGATCATAGGTTAATGATGAAATGTATGGAATCAGTATTTCAGAAATATGAAGGTTATAAGCGAATATATATTGATTTACCTGGTATGGGGAAATCGAACGCTCCAAATTGGATAAATAGTTCAGATCGTATAGTAGAAGTGCTTATCACATTTATTGAGGAAATCATTTCTACTGAAAAATTTTTATTGGTAGGAGAATCATATGGAGGCTATTTAGCCAAAGGTATACTTACAAAGATGTTTGAGAGAGTTAGCGGATTACTATTAGTATGTCCTGTTGTTGTAGCGGAGCCAGAAAAAAGGATTCTTCCAGATAAACAGGTAATTGTACAAGATGAGGAATTTTTAAATACGCTTACTTCCACGGAAAGAGAGAAATTTTGTGAGTTAGCTGTAATAGCAAATGAATATACATATACGCGATTTAAAGAAGAAATTAAGCCTGGGTTAGATGTTGCTAATTATGAATTTATTGAAAGGTTGCAAAAGAATTACTCTCTTACTATGGATTTTCAGCGTGAAAAATATGAAAAGCCCGTTCTTTTACTGACTGGAAGACAAGATATATCAGTAGGTTATCAAAATATTATAGAAATTATTGAAGAATATCCCAGGGCAACATTAGCAGTGTTAGATATGGCAGGGCATAATTTGCAAATTGAGCAGCCTGAATTATTTGAGAGTTTAGTAGGAGAATGGATTAGACGAACAAATCAGCACATTTTATAAAGTATTTTAGTATTACACTTAAGTGTTGAAATGGGATAAATGAACGTGATGTATTAACTAATAAACAATTTTAAGGAGAAATTATGAGCACATATATTTATATGGTTAGACATGGTGAATCACCAAAACTAGAAGGAAATGAAAGAATGCGCGGGTTAACTGAGAAGGGACGTATGGATGCCCGTAGAGTAACTGACATATTAAAAGCGGAGAAAATTGATACTTTTATTTCCAGTCCCTATAATCGGGCTATGTTAACGATAGAGGAGTCAGCTAATTTCCATGAAAAAGAAATAGTAGTATATGAAAATCTTAAAGAGTGTATGTTTTCAAGTGAGGGTCAGGTTATGTCAGACAAAGAGGTGTATCCACTTGTACAGAAGATGTTCTCTAATCCGGACTTTTCACGAACGGAAGGAGAGTCATATGCAGATTGCCAGAGAAGAGTAGTGAAAGTATTAAAAGAAATCTTAATAGATTTTCAAGGACGCAAAATTGTAATTGGTACACATGGGCTTGTCATGACATTAATGATGAACTATTTTGATAAACAATATGGTTTTGAATTTTTAATGAATACGTCAAAACCGGATATATATAAGATGGAGTTTAAAGAAGAACAATTAATGAATGTAGAGAGATTATGGAAAGCGGAATAAAATTAGTTGCATGGATTTTGTTGTAAAAGTTACTTTTATAGCAAAGTCTTTTTTTGAATAGAAAGCATCTTTATCAACTATTTTTAGAATGTTAAATCAATAAGTAATTATTCAGTATTTGAATAAATTATGGGGGAATTGGTTTAGGGAAACAATTTTAAATGTGTCAAAACTCCAAACGTTGGATTTATATTCAATAGGAGAAAAAGATGTAGAATTTTGTCTTACAGTCCCCGTTTACTTTTCATTTCATTACATATAGGCTTTGTGGTGTAAGGGGGACATCACCTTTACGCAAAATCTATAAGGAGGTCATTGTAATGAAACAGATTAAAAAGTTTGCGGGAGTTGCTTTAGCGGGGACGATTGGATTAAGTGGACTACTGTTTTTAGAACCAAGTGTAAGCGTTGCGGAAGCACAGCAAGTGAAAGTGGAAAATTTCAATACAATTGATGTAACGATGGATCTAAATGAATTGTATGTATTAAGTGGCAGAAGTATTGATATTCTTTCTGGAGATAAAGAAGCAATTCAGTTAAATAAATACACAATTAGTTTTAATAAACCTGGGAAGTATGTGATTAAAGTAAATGGTTGTATTTATGATGATGTATATACTTTTATTGTGAATGAGTAGTATTATATATTCTTAAATTGCGAGATAAAAACAGAAACACCCTATTTGCGGCGGGAGTCGTAAATAGGGTGAATTTATTTGCATTAAGCAGTACTTTAAATATGTTCACTAATTTTCTTTTTGTTATGTAAAGTATGTAAAAGTGTTTGAAACATCTTAAATGATTGCTGAAAGATTGGACTTTGAATAAAGGTGTACAGAAAAGTTACGATGAAAACAGGACCGCCTAGCATAAATCCAACAACTAGTACAATACATTCTACTATGATTCTAGCATGGCTAATAGAAAGTCCTGTTTTGTCGGAAATAGTAAGCATGAATCCATCACGAGGGCCAGCGCCAATCCCAGCTGCAACGTACATCCCTCCCCCGATACCTGTAATGGCAATACCAGAAAATAAAATGAGTAAGTTTATCCATAAATAATTACTAGCGTCTGGA
This sequence comes from Bacillus cereus group sp. BfR-BA-01355, assembly GCF_022663675.1. NCBI lineage: Bacteria > Bacillati > Bacillota > Bacilli > Caryophanales > Bacillaceae > Bacillus > Bacillus cereus group sp. BfR-BA-01355. Next base: position 32,168 of record NZ_JAKUFY010000012.1, on the reverse strand, counting down.
AGCATGTTTGATTGTAAGAAAAAGTCCATAATGGGACCGATAAGTAGTGCATTCAAAAATGTACCGACATTTATATATTTTCGATCTACTAGTAAAGATATTAGAACGAGACATAACCCACATATGACACTCCACGTACCAATGGTCCATCCAAACTTTTGGTAGAGAGCCATATTTAAAACTTCCCAAGGGTGCAAGCCTAGAAATTTAACTTTGACCGCAAGAGCATTTCCAAGGCCAAAGAAAATTAATCCTAAGAAAAAAAGAAAATAGCGAAAGAGAGTTAGCCTCATCTTTAAAACCTCCCATATTTTATAATTATGTATGTTACCTGTTACGGTTTTAATGTACAAATATTATGTCTTTTTATCATTCGTTTAAAAATGTTAACAATGTAAATGAAATATGTATCTTCACAGTCAAAAAAGTTAAAATATTTCGTTTTAAGGATTATAATGGAGAGAGAAACGTAAAAGGGAGTGAATGAACTTGAAACAAGAACTTATTGAAAGATTTACGAGATATGTAAAAATTGATACGCAATCAAATGAAGAAAGCCATACAGTACCAACAACACCAGGACAAATTGAGTTTGGTAAGTTATTAGTGGAAGAGCTAAAAGAAATTGGGTTAACAGAAGTAATGATGGATGATAATGGCTATGTAATGGCAACACTTCCAGCTAATACGGACAAGGATGTTCCTGTAATCGGATTTTTAGCTCATTTAGATACGGCAACAGACTTTACAGGGAAAAACGTCAAGCCACAAATTCATGAAAATTTTGATGGTAATGCAATTACGTTAAATGAAGAGCTAAATGTTGTGTTAACACCAGAGCAGTTCCCGGAATTACCATCATATAAAGGGCATACCATTATTACAACTGATGGTACAACACTTCTAGGAGCAGATGATAAAGCTGGTCTTACAGAAATTATGGTTGCAATGAACCATTTAATACATAATCCGCAAATTAAGCACGGGAAAATAAGAGTAGCATTTACACCGGATGAAGAAATTGGTCGTGGGCCAGCGCATTTTGATGTAGAAGCGTTTGGTGCATCATTCGCTTATACGATGGATGGAGGTCCATTAGGTGGTTTAGAGTATGAAAGTTTTAATGCTGCAGGTGCTAAGTTAACGTTTAACGGAACGAATACACATCCTGGAACAGCGAAAAATAAAATGCGCAATGCAACTAAACTGGCTATGGAGTTTAATGGGCATTTACCAGTAGAAGAGGCGCCAGAATATACAGAAGGCTATGAAGGATTCTATCATTTACTTTCTTTAAATGGTGATGTTGAGCAAAGTAAAGCGTATTATATTGTTCGAGACTTTGATCGTGAAAATTTTGAGGCACGTAAAAATAACGTTAAAAATATTGTGAAGAATATGCAAGAAAAGTATGGTGAAGATGCAGTCGTCTTAGAAATGAATGATCAATACTATAACATGCTTGAAAAAATTGAACCGGTAAGAGAAATTGTTGATATTGCATATGAAGCAATGAAAAGTTTAGACATTGAACCAAATATTCATCCGATTCGCGGAGGCACAGATGGATCACAATTATCATATATGGGATTACCGACGCCGAATATTTTCACTGGTGGTGAAAACTATCACGGTAAATTTGAGTATGTTTCGGTAGATAATATGGAAAAAGCCGTTCAAGTTATTGTAGAAATTGCAAGACGTTTTGAGGAGCAAGCTTAAAAAAGAACCAAGTAGTACGAATGTGCTACTTGGTTCTTTTAATATAGTACTCGCCATAAATAAAAAGTCGCATAAGACTCCCAATTAGCCCAGTTTGCCGCGAAATCTTTTATTTCATTTTTAGTCGGTTTATTTTCGGAACCTGTTATAAATTTAATTGCATTATGCAGACCAACATCATCAATTGGAAAAGCTGAAGGAAATCTTAAACAACGCATTAAAACATAGTTGGCAGTCCATGGGCCTATACCATGGATAGCGGTTAATTGTTTCTCAGCAACCTTTACATCTTGTGTTTGCAGTAAATCCTCTTTTGATAGTTTTCCCTCTGTGATAAGCTTCGCAATACCGATTAAATATTCACATTTTCTAGTCGTCATTTTTAATTGTTGGAGATCTTCTACATGTAGATTTGCAATTGTTTCAGGTGATGGGAATATCCAATGCTTTCTACCGTCCCATTCTACATAACTTCCAAATTGCTCAACTAATCTTCTTTTTAGCGTATAAGCATATGTTAGGTTAATTTGTTGACCGATAATTCCCCAGGAAAGTGCCTCAAATAAGTCTGGAATACCTAAAGTACGAAGGCCATAATATTGTTCAATTGGTCCTTGAAGGAGTAAATCATGTTTAGCTAATGTATAAAAGGGGGCTAAATCAGTAGTTAAATCAAACCATTCTTTTACATAGTTAGCTACAGCTTCACGTATCGATTTTTCAGATGTGAATGATTCTTCTAAACAAAGTATTTGAATATTGCCATCTGTATTCACACTAATTTCAACTAAAGGATTTATATCTTGAACAGGGATAACTTTATAAATTTTGTTATCTTCAATATAGAACATACATTCATTGTTAGAACGTGATAGATAACGTAAATTTTCTTGGAAACAAAATTCTTTTGGAACTGCTATAGATAATGCGCTATTATATTCTGCTGTCATATGAATTCCACCTGCAACTTTTCTAATGTAAGCAATTTTTTCTTCATTTCTAATCCACCCCTAAATCCGGTTAGTTTCCCATTCTTCCCAATAACGCGGTGACAAGGAATGGTAATAAGAAGAGGGTTAGCAGCAATAGCAGAAGCAACGGCGCGCACAGCTTTAGGTTTTTGAATTCTTTCAGCAATTTCTGTATAAGAATAGGTCTTTCCATAAGGAATTTCACGTACCGCATTCCAAACAGATGATTGAAAATTAGTTCCATAAGCATCGATAGGGAATGTAAAAGTTTCTCGCTTGCTTTCTAAATATTCGATAATTTCTTTCGTATATATTTGCAAGTAATCTGGACTATGGATCAATATATGTTGGGGCAGTTTTTTTCTAGCCCATATATTTAATTCTTCAAAGTTTTCGTCTTGTGATCCAATGAAACATAGTCCATTTTCAGTTGCAGCAATATGAAATCGCCAATTTTTATGTGTAAGTAGCGTCCAATATATATAATTATTTTTGTAGGAATTCATTATCGTATCCCTCTTTCATTTCGTTCTTTTTTCGATATTCAGTAGGAGTAAATCCGGTTTTCTTTTTAAATAAAGTTGCGAAATACTCTGGGTTTTCTATCCCGACAGCAGTACTAATTTCTTTAATAGATTGATTTGTGTGTAAAAGGTATTCGGTTGCTTTAAGAACCCTGAATTGTTGTATATATTCTATAGGAGTTAGCCCTATTATTCTTTTGAAAGTACGCTGTAAATGAAAAGGGCTACCATGACACATTTCCGCAAGCATGTCGAGAGTTAAGGATTCGTCATAATGCTTTTCGATATAGTCTTTAATTTGTTCTACCCACTCTTCATTAGGTAAAGTGATCCCGTTTGGCTTACAACGTTTGCACGGGCGAAAGTTTTCACTTAATGCTTGTTCTGCATGATGAAAAATTCGTACATTGTTTCTATTCGGTATTCTTGATTTGCATGATGGCCTGCAAAAGATTCTAGTTGATTTCACAGCATAAAAGAATTTGCTATCATAGGAAGAATCATTATGAATAATTGCATGCCAATACTCACTCGTTAATGTTAACCCTTCATTGTGCAAAAACATCACCTCTGAAAGTAGTATAACCTGAATAAAGTGCGTATGTACGTATTTACAAATGTAAGAGCAAGATTACAAAGATGAACATATGATTGTTTTTCTATTTTGTGATAGCATGAACTTTGAAAGTGAACATCAAGAGGAGGACTATAAGTGAAGTTAATTTCATGGAATGTAAATGGTTTACGTGCAGTTATTGCAAAGGGTGGATTTTTAGAATATCTCGAAGAATCTAATGCAGATATATTTTGTCTGCAAGAGATTAAATTGCAAAGTGGCCAAATTGATTTAAATCTAGAGGGATATTATACATACTGGAATTACGCTGTGAAAAAAGGGTATTCGGGAACGGCTATTTTTACAAAAAAAGAACCGCTTTCTGTTACATACGGCTTAGAAATTGAAGAGCATGATCAAGAAGGGCGACTTATTACATTAGAATTCGAAGATTTTTACATGATCACGTTATATACACCAAATTCAAAACGTGGATTAGAACGATTAGATTACAGAATGAAATGGGAAGATGATTTCAGATCCTATATCAAACGATTAGATGAGAAAAAACCAGTTATTTTTTGTGGAGACCTAAATGTTGCTCATAAAGAAATCGATTTGAAAAATCCAAAAAGTAATCGTAAAAACCCTGGATTCTCCGATGAGGAACGAGAGAAATTTACATGTATTTTAGAAGAAGGATTTATTGATACGTATCGTTACCTTTATTCTGATCAAGAAGGTGCATACTCGTGGTGGTCGTATCGTATGGGCGCGAGAGCGAAAAATATCGGATGGCGTTTAGATTATTTTGTTGTTTCGGAAAGAATGAAAGACCAAATAACAGAAGCGAAAATTAATAGTGAAGTAATGGGATCAGACCATTGTCCAGTTGAATTACATATAAATTTCTAAAAAAAGAAGTATCTCCCTAAAATCAGGCGGATACTTCTTTTTTTAATTCAGTTTGTTAAAATTTTTCAAATCATTCTTGAAATAATTTCATATTAAATATATACTTAGTAACGATAATCATTATCAGTAGAAACGGTTATCAAGTGGTGAAGGTGTAAAAGAATTATAGTCTAGGGGAAGTGAACGTGAATGAGTTCTGGATAAAATTATTAATCTAATGAAATATATATTTGAGACAAGGTTCATATAGTTAAATTTTATTGAGAATATAGTTTGAAAATTCGAGAGGAGACATATAAAGATGAACAAGAAATTATTTACTTTAGGGATGGTTACAGTTTTAAGTGTAGGTTTAGCGGCATGTAATAGTGCGGATAAAACTTCAGGCGAGCAAAAACAACAGACAAAAGCTACGGAAACGAAAAAAGATGAAAAACGAAAAATTACATATTTAGGTAAAGAATATACAGTGCCAGCAAAAGTAGATAAAATTGCGACAGCTAGTTTAGAGTCAATGGAAGATGCGGCGGTACTTGGAATTAAACCAGTTGGTGCCATTACTGTAGGTGGTAAATTACCAAAATACCTTGAAAAAGAGTTAGAAGGTGCGAAATCTGTTGGTGAGAAAATGCAACCAAATTTCGAAACATTACTACAATTAAAACCAGATGTTATTACATCGAGTACGAAATTCCCAGCAGAAACAGCTGAAAAGTTTACGAAAGTAGCTCCTACATTCCCGGTATCACACGTTTCAACAAATTGGGAAGATAACTTAAAGTTAATGGGAGAATTAACTGGTAAAAAAGATAAAGCAGAAAAAATTATTAAAGACTACAATTCGGACGCTGAAAAAGCAAAAGCAAAACTAGGAGATAAGTTAAAAGATAAAAAAGTACTTGTCATTAGATTAAGAGCAAACGAATTATTCTTATATCCAGATGGAGTATACTTCAACCCTGTAATTTATAAAGATCTTGGACTAACTGCTCCAGAACAATTGAAAACTGTAAAAGCACAAGAGAAAATTTCATTTGAAAAACTTGCTGAACTTAACCCAGATTATATTTTCTTACAATATGAGGCAAGTGAAAATAAAAACCCGAAAGTGTTAGAAGAAATTGAAAGTAATCCAATTTGGCAAAGTATGAATGCTGCGAAGGAAAAGAAAGTATTTGTAAATGTTGTAGATCCAATGGCACAAGGTGGTACTGCTTGGAGTAAAACAGCATTCTTAAAAGAAGCAGTGAAAAATTTATCTAAATAATACAATAAGTAAGGTGCGTTGAATGATATGCAGAAAACAAATGCAGTACCAGTAACCATATTATGTATAGCACCCATACTCATCTTATTTACAGTTATACTTTCGATTTTGTATGGGGCGAAAAGTATTGATGCTGAAACAGTGTGGAACGCATTATTTCATTTTGATTCAAGCGATGTAAATCATAATATTATTATTACTTCACGTTTACCAAGGGTAGTTGCAGCTCTTTTAGTCGGAGCATTTCTAGCCATATCAGGAGCACTTATGCAGGGGATGACAAGAAACTATCTTGCATCCCCTTCTATTATGGGTGTGACGGATGGCGCTGCCTTTGTTATTACACTTTGTATGATCTTTCTTCCGGGAATGTCATCAATTGGTATGGTTTTATGTTCAATGATTGGTTCTGCACTAGGAGCCGGTATCGTGTTTGGTTTTGGTTCGCTCCTTCAAAATGGCTTATCACCAGTTAGGTTAGCGATTATAGGGACAGTTATTGGAACATTTTTAAGCAGTGTATCGGCTGCAATGGCTTCATATTTTCAAATTTCTCAAAATGTTAGTTTTTGGTTTAATGCAAAATTAGATCAAGTAGATCCTAATATCATTAAAATTACGATACCGTTTGGGATAATTGGAATAATTTTAGCGCTGTTAATATCAAAATCTATTACCATTCTTTCATTAGGCGAAGAGGTTTCTATTAATTTAGGGCAGCGTACAAAACTAGTTAAAGCGATGGCAATTTTATCAGTTATCTTTTTAACAGGAACAGCAGTTGCTTTAGTGGGGAAAGTTGGTTTTGTAGGTTTAATTATTCCGCACATTACTCGCTTTATAATTGGGGTAGATTATAAGTGGATTTTGCCATGTGCAGGCGTTATTGGTGGCGTTTTCTTAGCGTTATGTGATGTTTTAAGTAGATTTGTAAATTATCCATTTGAAACGCCAATTGGAGTCGTAACATCTTTAATTGGAATTCCTTTCTTCCTTTATTTAATTCGTACAAGAGGAGGAGAGAGACATGCTTAAAAGTTCAAGTCAACGTTTTGGAATGACGATGGGGATTATTGTATTTTTAATACTATGTGCCATTTACATTAGTTTAACGAATGGTACGTTTGATATTACGATTACAGATGTATTTAAAACACTTTTTAGAATTGATCCAGTACCAGAACATGATTTAGTTATTTTTGAGTTTCGCCTTCCGCGTATTGTAATTGCTGGATTAGTAGGATTAGGCCTTGGTGTTGCGGGTGCCGTTATTCAAGGGATTACAAGAAATGGATTGGCAGACCCAGGTATTTTAGGCGTAAACGCCGGAGCAGGAACAGCCATCGTTATTTTTATGTTTTTCTTTCAAGGGCAACTAAAGAGCACAAATTGGATTTCTATAATGATGATGCCTATGTTTGGTTTAATAGGTGGATTAGGTGCAGCGCTAATCATTTATTTGTTTTCTTGGAAAAACGGTAAGTTAGATTCGCAACGACTGTTATTAACAGGGATTGCAATCGGTTCAGGGTTTGGAGCATTCTCTATGTATTTATCACTCAAAATGAAGTCAACCGATTTCGAGATGGCTGCAGTGTGGGTGTCTGGAAGTATATATAGTGCAAACTGGAAGTATATTGTGGCTATGTTACCATGGCTTATTATCTTAATTCCGCTTATACAAAAGAAAGCTTATTTATTAGATTTATTTCAATTGGAAGAAACGAGTATTACAAGTTTAGGTGTTTCAGTAGAAAGAGAGAAATCGATTTTACTGTTAAGTAGTATCGGACTTGTGAGCGCATGTGTTGCTGTTTCAGGGAGTATCGGTTTTATTGGACTAATGGCACCGCATATAGCGAAAAGACTTGTCGGTATTCAACATAAGTATATAATTCCTACGTGCGGCGTAATAGGAATGTTTCTTGTAATTGCTTCAGACTTTATTGCGAAAACAGTTTTCACACCTGTAGAGCTACCAGTTGGAATCGTTATTTCTATTGTCGGTGTACCGTATTTCTTATATTTACTTTATAAGGCGAAAGCGTAAGAGGAGGAATAAAAGTGAGTATTTTAAGTGCAAAAAATTTAGAAACAAGTTATGAAAAGCTTACAGTGTTTCGCGATTTAAATGTGGAAATACAAGAAGGAAAAGTAACGACAATTATAGGTCCAAACGGTTGCGGTAAATCGACATTGTTAAAAACAATGGGAAGAATTTTAAAACAAAAAAGCGGAAAAGTATATTTGCAAGGGCAAGATTTACATACAATTCCAACGAAAGAAATTGCGAAGCAGTTAGCTTTACTCCCGCAAACGCCAATTGCACCAGGTGAACTTAAAGTGGAAGAATTAATTTCTTATGGACGCTATCCACATCGAAATAACGTAAATAAGTTAACGACAAAAGATAAAGAAATGATTGATTGGGCATTAGATATAACGAAAACTTCTGAATTTCGGACGAGACAAATTGCAAATTTATCGGGCGGTCAAAGACAAAAGGTATGGCTAGCGATGGCATTAGCACAAGAGACAGAAGTGTTGCTATTAGATGAGCCAACTACATACCTTGATATGTCTCATCAATTAGATGTATTACAAATTGTGGAGAAGTTAAATAAAGAATATAATTGTACGGTTGTTATGGTATTACATGATATTAATCATGCAGCAAGGTTTTCAGATGAAATTATTGCAATGAAGGAAGGAGAAATTGTTATAACTGGTAGCCCAGAAGAAATCATTACAAATGAAGTGTTAAAAGAAGTATTTCATATTGATGCGCGTGTCATGATTGATCCGTATAACGGGGCTCCTGTTTGTTTCGGTTATGATAGCGTTGTATCTCAAGAAGAAAAAATCGAAATATATGTAACAAGTTAAAAAGGGGGGGATAGGGTGAATACTACAGTTGAAAAACAGCAGATTATAACATCTAATACAGAGCAGTGGAAAATGTATTCAAAATTAAAAGGTAAAGAATATCAAATTCATATTTCAAAGCCGAGGCAACCAGCACCGGATTCAGGATATCCTGTCATTTACGTATTAGATGGCAATGCCTTTTTTCAAACATTTCATGAAGCAGTTAAAATACAATCAGTAAGAGCGGAAAAAACCGGTGTTTCACCAGCTGTTATAGTAGGAGTGGGTTATCCAATTGAAGGCGCATTTTCAGGGGAAGAAAGATGCTATGATTTTACGCCTAGCGTAATTTCAAAAGATGCTCCTTTAAAACCAGATGGTAAACCGTGGCCTAAAACAGGAGGAGCACATAATTTCTTTACTTTTATTGAAGAAGAACTGAAACCACAAATTGAAAAGAATTTTGAGATTGATAAAGGTAAGCAAACGTTATTTGGGCATTCTTTAGGTGGACTATTTGCTCTCCATATACTATTTACAAACTTAAATGCTTTTCAAAATTATTTTATTAGTAGTCCATCTATATGGTGGAATAATAAATCTGTACTTGAAAAAGAAGAGAACCTTATACATGAATTAAACAATGCTAAGTTTGAAACAGGAGTGTTCCTTACAGTTGGGTCACTAGAACGAGAGCATATGGTTGTAGGTGCAAATGAATTATCAGAGCGCCTTCTCCAAGTAAACCACGATAAACTTAAATTTAAGTTTTATGAAGCTGAAGGAGAGAATCATGCATCTGTTGTGCCGACGTCTTTAAGTAAAGGATTGAGATTTATTAGTTACGTATAGGAAAAAAGGTAAGCAATTGCTTACCTTTTTTCCTTATTGTTTAAAGGCAACGTATCCATCAATTAAAAAACTAGTGAAAAAGCGAGTCATTTGAGTAAAGCCACATTCCTCCATAATAGTTAATAAATTAGCTTCGGAAATAGGAAATATTTCTGTTTCAAAAGAATTTTCAAATCGGTCCCAATCTTCTAATGGAATTTGATTTTGCATCATATGATTGCGCCAAGCATGTAATTGTGTAGAAAACATACTTGTATGGGGCACACCATTTATTGAAGCGAGAAAGAATGGCGCACCAGGCTTTAGGCGACTACTAATATCATTAATAAGTTCTTTTTTCTCCTTATTAGTTGGAATGAAGTGCAGGACAAGCATACAGGTGGCAGCGTCAAATAACTGATTTGGTAATAATGTATGGATAGTTCCATGTACAAGATGAACATGGTTTTGTATGCCTTCGTTTTTAATTCTTTTTTTAGCTAACTGTAGCATGCTTTCAGATGGATCGACCCCTGTAAAAGATAAGTTGTTATTTTGTTTGCCTATTGAGAGAATTTCTTGTCCGCCACCAGCACCTATAACTAGTAAATTTGGATTCATGTTTTTTATAGGGAGTGTAGTAAATAAAAAATGGTTCATCATTTCATATAGGTGGTAGTAGCCTGGGATTTTACATGGAATTCTTTGTTCATATGAATTTACGGTAGTATCATTCCAATTCATTTTTAACCTCCTAAGTATGTGTTTTATAGGTTTATTATGAAATGAAATTATGAAGGGGAACAATCCCGTAAATCTGGGGGGGAAGAGGATGCATGAAAAAACAATGAAAGAAATTAAAATGGTAGCGAATCATATAAGTTCTATAAGATCATTTCAAGAGTCATTTCTCCACTTGATACGTAAAGTTATTGATTTTGACGCCGCTTGTTTTACAACTATAGACCCAATTTCTTTTTTATCTACTGGGGCATTTACCGATGAGAGTGTTGAAAAAATTCATCCACAATTGTTTATGAATGAATTTTTAGAAGATGATTTTAATAAATTTAAATGTTTAACAGAACACTCTCCTCATGTTGCTTCTCTAAGTATGGCGACAAATGGTGAACAAAAGAAAAGCTCTAGATACCGAAATATTTTAAAACCAGCAAGTTTTGGAGATGAATTAAGGGGCGTTTGTATGAGTAAGGGGAAATGTTATGGCCATCTTAGTTTATTTCGAGGAAGTATAAGTCCCGCTTTTCATATCGATGATTGTAAGTACTTAGCAACGATAGTCCCAATCGCTGGAGAGGCTTTAAAGAAGACAGTTTCTATACCTTTTTCAGAAGAGAAGGTGATAGGCACAGGTACGATTATAGTAAGTGAGGATTTTAGTGTATTATATTGGAATCAAGGTGGCAGCGAGTGGCTTTCAAATCTTAGAAAGCATGAACAGTTAAATATAAAAGAAATACCAAGGCCAATACGTGCGGTTTGTTCGAAAGTAAAGGCTAACGAGTATAATGTAGGGTGTATGAATAGAGAAGAAAACGTTTGTCTACCTTTAGCCTATGGCCATTTTTTAATCATTCGGGCTAGTAAGTTAGAACGTACAAGTAGTTTTCAAGGTGGTTATATTGTTCTATTCGAAAGAGCAAGACCGGAAGAGATTTTTCCACTTATTATGGAAGCTTATAGTTTTACAATACGTGAGAAGCAAGTAATACGTAAAATTCTTACAGGTATGTCGATAAAGGAATTAGCCCAAGAACTTTGTATATCTATATACACGGTACAAGATCATTTAAAATCCATTTTTGAAAAGACTGGGGTAAGTAGCAGAAATGAACTTGTGTGGGAAGTATTTTCGAAGTTTTGCTTTGATGTCAATGAATGAAAATAAAACAACTCTACAAAGATCACATGAAGTACGGTGGATGAGTTGTAGGATTGGACTTAAAAAGGTTATGGATGAAACGTTCCATAACCTTTTTTGATATGTAGAATTGTCCTTTTTGAACGTTTTGTTTCAACTTTTCGTCTAAAGAGACAAAAAGTTGTCACAATTCGGTCACAATTAGCATAAACATAAAATAGACGAAATGAACTTATTTCCAAAAAAGCTTAGTTCATTCCAATCATGATTCGTAGAGCTGCAAAAGCATGGATTAAAAGTTCACTATATTTTCAAGGAGGTAGATCGTATGAAAACTATTCTTGCTATCGCTGGGCTTATTTGGGTTTTATCACATGGAATTCCAATTTATGAAGGAGAACAAATTCGCAGTGCTCTGAATAAAAATTTTAATGAATATCATGTTATTGATCGGCAAGATAATGTTGTGACAGTTCGTGTAAATGACTGTTTTCATACGGTAACCGTGGAAGGAACTTCAGTAGTGAATGATGAAAAAGTATGTGATCAGCAATAATTATATATAGAAGGAAAAAAGTCTCAATTTATACACGTATAAATTGAGACTTTTGTATTTATGGATGAATAATAAGAGGGGATGGATAATCCCCTCTTATTATTTTTTTGAAAAAAGGAAAGGGTATCATGATAATTGAGGCTGAGAAGCTAATAAGTTGTTAAGAATAGGCATAAAGTGTAAATATACTCTTATGGGGTATCATGCGTAGATATTTAATGCTATAATTGGTATACTCATAAAAACAATTGTTTTATTGGATGAAGAGAAACTTTAAGAAGGTGATAATATGGATCATAAAGAGAATGAAGCAGTAACACATAGATCAGAAAAAGAAAAAGAACAGATTATAAATAGATTAAAGAGAATTGAAGGACAGGTTCGCGGTATTCAAAATATGATTGAAAATGATCGTTATTGCGTGGATATTTTAGTGCAAATTTCAGCGATTAATGCAGCGATGAAAAAAGTAGGAATGGGCGTTCTCAAAAATCATACGAGTCATTGTGTTTCAGGAGCTATTAAAAATGGAAATGGTGACGAAGCAATTGAAGAATTAATGACAGTATTTGAACGTTTTTCAAAAGCGTAAAAACAAGCTAGTATTTAACTGGCTTGTTTTTTTGTTTACCCTTATATTGGATTTTGGTGTATTGTAGTGAAAAAGTGTGTGTAAAATAAACTTTTAGAAAATAATTGAAAAATCATGATATAAAACCATTGATTACCTTAGGGGGGTATGGTAAGATGTAATTGTGATTAACAAACAATGAATAAACAAGAGGAGGATTTTAAATGGAACAGTTAACATTACAAGTTGAAGGTATGTCTTGTGGACATTGTGTAAATGCTATCGAAAGCAGTGTGAAAGAGCTAAACGGTGTTGAACAAGTGAAGGTTCAATTAGCAGAAGGAACTGTTGAAGTTACTATCGATTCGTCTGCTGTAACATTAAAAGATATCGTTGCTGTAATCGAAGATCAAGGATACGATGTTCAATAATTATTTTTAGATATGGAGATAAATCGTACTTTAAATGAAGTACGATTTATTTTGCTAATAATTATACCTCATAAGGGTATATAGAGGTGAGAGACATGAATGAAAAAAAAGAGGCCAATCTTCAAATATCAGGAATGACATGTGCGGCATGTGCAAATAGAATTGAAAAAGGTCTAAAAAAAGTAGAAGGTGTTCATGAGGCAAATGTAAATTTTGCGCTTGAAAAAACAAAAATAATGTACGATCCAACTAAAACAAATCCGCAACAATTTAAAGAAAAAGTTGAATCGTTAGGATATGGAATTGTAAGTGATAAAGCTGAATTTACTGTTTCAGGAATGACATGTGCAGCATGTGCAAATAGAGTTGAAAAGCGTTTAAATAAGTTAGATGGTGTGAACAAGGCGACAGTAAATTTTGCTTTAGAATCAGCCACAGTAGACTTTAATCCTGATGAAGTTAATGTAAATGAAATGAAGAGCGTGATTACGAAGCTAGGATATAAATTAGAAGTGAAACCAGATGATCAAGATGCATCAACTGATCATCGATTACAAGAAATTGAGCGACAAAAGAAGAAGTTTATTATTTCGTTTATTTTATCTTTCCCATTATTGTGGGCAATGGTTAGTCATTTCTCATTTACTTCGTTTATTTATTTACCAGATATGTTAATGAACCCTTGGGTGCAACTAACACTTGCAACTCCTGTTCAATTTATCATTGGTGGACAGTTTTATGTTGGGGCTTATAAAGCGTTACGCAATAAAAGTGCTAATATGGATGTTCTCGTGGCGCTTGGAACGTCGGCCGCCTATTTCTATAGTGTATATTTAAGTATTCAATCTATTGGTTCTTCGGAACATATGACAGATTTATATTTTGAAACGAGTGCGGTACTTATTACATTAATTATTTTAGGTAAATTATTTGAAGCGAAAGCAAAAGGGCGCTCATCAGAAGCGATTAAAAAATTGATGGGTTTACAAGCGAAGACAGCTACAGTTGTGCGAGATGGAACAGAAATAAAAATTTTGATTGAAGAAGTAGTAGCTGGTGATATCGTCTATGTAAAGCCTGGTGAAAAAATCCCAGTAGATGGGGAAATTGTAGAAGGAAAGTCAGCGATAGATGAATCGATGTTAACAGGCGAAAGTATTCCGGTTGATAAAACAATTGGAGATGGAGTAATCGGTTCTACAATAAATAAAAATGGGTTTTTAAAAGTGAAAGCCACTAAGGTAGGCAGAGATACTGCATTAGCTCAAATTATTAAAGTAGTAGAAGAGGCTCAAGGTTCAAAAGCTCCTATTCAAAGGGTAGCAGATCAAATTTCAGGTATTTTCGTACCAGTTGTAGTTGTGATTGCAATTATCACATTTGCAGTGTGGATGCTATTTGTTACACCTGGTGATTTTGGCGGAGCACTTGAGAAAATGATTGCCGTACTTGTTATCGCTTGTCCGTGTGCATTAGGGCTTGCAACGCCTACATCTATTATGGCAGGATCAGGAAGATCGGCTGAGTATGGTATTTTATTTAAGGGCGGGGAGCATTTAGAAGCAACACACCGATTAGATACAGTTATTCTAGATAAAACAGGTACTGTGACAAACGGGAAGCCGGTGTTAACAGATGTAATTGTAGCAGATGGATTCCGTGAAGAAGAAATACTACGTTTAGTAGGGGCAGCAGAAAGAAATTCTGAACATCCACTTGCAGAAGCGATTGTAGAAGGAATTAAAGAAAAGAAAATTGATATCCCAAGTTCAGAAACGTTTGAAGCGATTCCAGGATTCGGTATCGAATCAGTTGTAGAAGGAAAACAATTATTAATTGGCACACGTCGATTAATGAAGGAATTCAATATTGATATTGAAGAAGTTTCTAAATCAATGGAAGCGCTAGAACGAGAAGGAAAAACAGCAATGCTTATTGCAATCGATAAAGAATATGCCGGTATAGTTGCCGTTGCAGATACTGTGAAAGATACTTCAAAAGCAGCTATCGCAAGACTGAAAAAAATGGGTCTAGACGTTGTGATGATTACAGGAGATAATACACAAACTGCTCAGGCGATTGCAAAGCAAGTTGGTATTGATCACGTAATTGCAGAAGTATTGCCAGAAGGAAAAGCAGAAGAAGTGAAAAAACTCCAAGCACAAGGTAAGAAAGTAGCAATGGTTGGAGATGGAATAAATGATGCTCCTGCTCTTGCTACGGCGGATATCGGTATGGCAATTGGAACAGGAACGGATGTAGCGATGGAAGCGGCAGATATTACGTTAATCCGTGGGGATTTAAATAGTATTGCTGATGCGATCTTTATGAGTAAAATGACGATAAGAAATATTAAACAAAATTTATTCTGGGCATTAGCTTATAACGCGTTAGGAATTCCAATCGCGGCATTAGGCTTCTTAGCACCTTGGGTTGCTGGAGCAGCGATGGCATTTAGTTCTGTATCCGTTGTATTAAATGCATTAAGATTACAAAGAGTTAAATTAAAGTCTTAAAAAGCTACATTAAAGTAATTGAATAGAATTAAAAAACAATACTTTGAATAAGTATTGTTTTTTTGTTCGTATAGAAATTAAAACGATATAATAAAGAAGAAATATGGAATCGTATGTAGTAGAAAAGTTAAGAGGTAGTTTGGTAAGGAGACTTATATATGTTAAAAGATATTATAGTTAGAACATTTCAGAAAGAAGATTTAGAGCAAGTATTACAATTGTTCTATGAGACAGTTCATACGGTTAATGCAAAAGATTATAATGAGTTACAGCTACAGGCGTGGGCACCAAATCGACTAGATAGAGAAAGCTGGTTAAAGTCTTTAGAGAAGAATATTAGTTATGTAGCGGATCATAACGGTGTGATATTGGGATTTGGGGATTATAATGATGATCATTACGTAGATCGTTTATTTACACATAAAGATTATCAAGGGAAAAGAGTCGCTTCATACATACTACAGATGTTAGAAAAAGAAGCAGTGAAATTGGGGCATAGGGAGATATATACAGAGGCGAGCATTACCGCAAAACCTTTTTTTAAAAGTAAAGGTTTTATTTGCATAAAAGAACAAAAGAAACAGCATAATGGTCAGATTTTTATTAATTATGTTATGAAAAAAATATCCTTCTCATAAATGAGAAGGATATTTTTCATTATTTTACAGCTTCTTTTAGTTCTTTACCAGCTTTGAAAGCAGGTACTTTAGAAGCTGCGATTTGCATTTCTTCACCAGTTTGTGGGTTACGGCCTGTACGAGCAGCTCTTTCGCGAACTTCGAATGTACCGAATCCGATAAGTTGTACTTTTTCACCAGCAGCTAAAGTGTTAGTGATTGATTCTACTACAGTTTGTACAACTACAGTAGCTTCTTTTTGAGAAATCTCAGCATTTTGTGCTACGTTTTTAATTAATTCTGTTTTGTTCATGTTTTTCACCTCATATGTAAATAATGCTATTTAAGTTGTTATTATAACGTATAAAACATTCGAGAACAAGTGTACGTACATATATTCGCAAAAAAAATGAAATTTGTAATATTTTTTAGGACACTTTATAGACATTCCATTTAAGCGGATAGAGATTTGTTCTTCATTTCAGTCTTCTCTTGATGAGAAGGTAGTTTCTTATTATAAGATATGAAGTAAGGTAGTGCTACAAATAACATACCCCCTACTAAATTTCCAAAGAAAACAAAAATAAAGTTTGGAAAATATTCAGCCCAAGTGAAATGACCGGCAAAAATCGCAGCTGGGATGACAAACATATTGGCTACAACGTGTTGAAATCCAATCGCAACAAAAGTCATAACTGGGAACCAAATACCGATAATCTTTCCGATAAATTCTTTACTTCCCATACTGAGCCAAACAGCTAAACAAACGAGCCAATTACATCCGATTGCAGAAATAAATGCTTGCAATGGTGTATCTTGTAGTTTCGCTTGAGCGATAGAAATAGTTTTCGCTAAAAAAGCTCCTTCAGTTAAGCCGACGATATGACCGAAAAAATAGGCTACGAATACAGCTCCTATGAAATTGCTAAATGTAACAATAACTAAATTTCGTATGAAATAAAATAAAGTAATTTTCTTTTGGAACCAGGCCATAGAAACTGTCATCATGTTACCAGTAACTAGTTCACCGCCTGCAAGAATAACGAGAATAAGACCAATAGGGAATACAGCAGCGCCTAGAAAACTAGAAAACGATCCCCAATATTTTGGCATTGTCCCAATAACATGAATATCGAGTAAATACCCTAATGAGATAAAAGCACCACCAAAAAAACCAAGAATTAGCATAGGGAGCAATGATAAATGACCTTTTTTCCTTCCTGAATTCGCAGCAAGTTTCGTAATTTCTTCTGGTGTAAATACAGACATGAATAACCCCTCCGTAATAAAATGATGGAATGAATAGAAAAAATTCAAAAATCTACGTATTATAAAAATATGTTATGACTTCTGTATAAAATTGTCAAAGTGAATAGAGAGGGAACGACATATTGATAACATTGTTCATGTTGTCACATTAATGTAACAATAAGGATTTAAAGTGTTTCTAGAGGTGAAAACATGAATACGAATCATGTAAAAAAAGAACGAAAAAAATCAATCGTAAAGATATTTATTATTATTTTTATAAGTATATTAATGATACCAGTAAGTTTGTATTATTATGCGACAGAAATAGAACGAAAATTAGTAACAGTTACGTGGAATGAAATAGAAGCTTCTGCAATTCCTAAAGAATTTAATAATAAAAAAATATTACAGTTTTCAGATGTACATTTAGGACCAGAGTTTACACTGAAACAACTTGAACATTTAGTGGAGAAGATGAATGAATTACATCCAGATATAGTAGTTTTTACTGGAGATTTAATAGATAAATTTGGGTCTTATAGTGCGGAAAGAGAAGAAGCGAAGGCTATTTTGCAGAAAATTTACGCTCCCTTAGGGAAATATGCTGTGTTTGGGAATCATGATAGGGGCGGGGGCGGTAGTTTATTTTACAAAAAATATATGGAGGAAGCTGGTTTTTCTGTATTAGTAAATGAAGTGCAGAAAATTAAAGTGGAAAACGGCAAATATATTACAATATCAGGTTTGGATGATTTTCTATTAGGGAAGCCGCAAATAGATTCAACTTTAAAAAACTTGAAACAAAATGATTTCAACATGTTATTAGTACATGAGCCGGATGTTGTAACCAAAATCAATCGTTACCCAGTTGATCTTCAACTGTCAGGACATAGTCACGGAGGACAAGTCCAAATTCCTTTTGTAGGTCCGTTAATTACTACCAAACTAGCTGAGAACTATGTTGAAGGTATGTATGAAGTAGAGGGGAAGAGTAAGCTGTTATATTTATATGTAAATCGTGGCATTGGGACTACTAGGATGCCTGTTAGATTTTGGAGTGTACCTGAACTTTCAATTTTTGTGTTGAAGCAAAATAGTGACTAGAATAGTAGGAGGACTTTTAGAGAAAGTTCTCTTTTTTTAATGGTTAAATACTGAATATTATGTAAGTTTTGTTTAAAGTGTTAAATAAAGAAAGGGGAATTTCTAGGATAGAAACATGGCATAAAGAATTGGAAAGTTTATATAACCAAATAGTTTCATGACGAAGAGATTTTCATCAATATCCAGAGCTATCGTTGCAAGAAATAGAAACGCCGAGAAAAATAGCTGAAATCTTAAAAAGTTTTCATATTGATGTGAAAACAAATATCGGGAGCAGAGGAGTAATCGGCGTAATTGAAGGTGGAAGACCTGGGAAGACGATAGCGCTACGTGCTGATTTTGATGAACAAGCAATGTTAATTGGTGGTAAATTACTTTTAAGTCTTGTGAATAGTTATGTAAGAGATGAAAAAGAATCTCTTCATCATGTAGAAGTGAAAAAGTAATTTACATAAATAAAAAACAACAATAGGTTATGTAACCTATTGTTGTTTTTTATTATTTTTGCAAGGAAAGATTATCAAAATATGTTCTGTAAGTATTAGAGAATTCAAAGTTGTTTTTTGCATCCCAATTAATAGACCAAGACATTAGGCCGCGGAATGCAGGATAGCCACTCTGATTTGAAAGTTTATACTTTCCTCCGAAAGGAATGCCCTTAATGATATAATCTAAAGCTTTTTTCATTTCAGTTGGAGAAATGTACCCGCCACTTGGAGCGGCCGCTGGAGCTGCAGGAAGTCCAATCATGACTTGATCCGAACGAAGAGCTGGGAAAATGTTATTTGCATTACCACCTACAGGAAAACCATGTAAGAGCATATCCGCCATAGCGACTTCGTAGTCTGCAGTACCTTGATTGTAGTTATTACCGTCCATTCCAATCCCGCTACCAGCATTGTAGTGTTGAACGTGAATGTATGTTAGTTTATCTTTCACTCCATAAATAATTGGTAAATATGCACCCCAGATGCTTCCGTATGCGCTATAACCGCCTTGAACATAAGCTGTTTCAGGAGCCATGCTTAATAGAAAATCTGGACCATAATGATCTGAGATTGTTCGAATAGCTGATATAAGATTTACGATTTGAGGAGTAGTTGGTTTTTTGAAATTAGTGTCATTTCCGTTTAAGTAAATACCCGATTCAAGGTCAATATCTATTCCATCAAAATCATATTTATCAATCAGAGATTGTATGGAATTAATAAAACGTTGCTTAGCGGCATTGTCAGGGAGTAAAACGACCCCATTTTGTCCACCTATTGAAAGAACTACTTTCTTTCCTTTACTTTTTAAATAAGAAATATCTGATTTGAATTCTGCATCTGTACCATATACAGGGGAAAATTCAACAGTGGAACGATCACCACCAGTTTCACCGAAAGATACATTGATTACATCCCATTTTGGTGAAACGTCTCTTAATTTAATAATGCCAGTACCGTTATCGAAGTTATGCCAGTATCCAACGAGTAATTTTGAACCTAAATTGTTTGCTGCTTGTGTTTGGAAAGGGGATAGCGGTAGTAGTAAGAACATTACTAAAATACAACAAAAAAATTTGAACTTGTTTAACATATTAACACTCCTATACAAAAAGTTGTCTAGATGTATAATCTTGTTTATTTAATGATATCTGAAAATTCTTTCTTTTGTAAGAGGACTATAATTTTCTCAACAATTGTGTATGGGAAAGTATTAAACCTAATGAAATAATTTTTGAAGGAGATTGAATTGCAATTGTTAAATTCAGAATATTTTGATATATTTTAAAGTATAGGACAAAATCTTTCGCACAGTACTCTTACATAAATTTCAAAATTTAGTTTGGAAGGGGATGTACAAGAGTTGGATAAAAATCTTAAGAAAGACCTCAAAATACGCCACATTACAATGATCTCAATTGGTGGCGTAATAGGAGCTGGTTTGTTTGTTGGAAGTGGTGCGGTTGTGCATTCGGCAGGACCTGGTTCTATCGTTTCATATGCATTAGCAGGGCTTCTAGTTATTTTCGTTATGAGAATGCTGGGGGAAATGGCAGCTATTAATCCGACAAGTGGTTCATTTGCAACATATGCAAGAGAAGCAATTGGTCCATGGGCAGGTTATACAATTGGGTGGCTATATTGGTTTTTCTGGGTAATTGTTATTGCAATAGAAGCTACAGCAGGTGCTGGTATTATTCAATACTGGATTCCGGAAATCCCACTCTGGTTATTAAGCTTAATATTAACGATTTTATTAACGTTGACGAATGTTTTCTCGGTGAAATCATTTGGAGAATTTGAATATTGGTTTTCATTTATTAAAGTAATAAGTATTGTTTTGTTCCTTTGCTTAGGTCTTGCTGTTATTTTAGGATTTGTACCAGGAACGGAAGCACCTGGCACTTCGAATTTAGTAGGGCAAGGAGGGTTTATGCCAAATGGTATAAGTTCGGTGTTACTTGGAATCACCGTCGTTATATTTTCATTTATGGGATCTGAGATTGTTGCTGTAGCCGCTGGAGAGTCTGCCGAACCTGTAAAAGCAGTAAAAACAGCAACAAATAGTGTGATTTGGCGTATTCTCGTATTTTTCATTGGATCGATCGCTGTAGTTGTTACACTCCTTCCGTGGAATTCAGCGAACATACTAAAAAGCCCATTTGTGGCGGTATTGGAACATATAGGGATACCAGCGGCAGCACAAATTATGAATTTTATCGTTTTAACAGCTGTACTTTCTTGTTTAAATTCGGGTTTATATACGAACTCAAGAATGCTTTTTTCAATGGCAGAAAGAGGAGATGCACCAAAGGCATTTTTGAAATTGAATAGTAGTGGTGTTCCGGTTCGGGCGGTTTTATTTGGAACTTTCTTTGCTTACATTGGAGTTGTTTTTAGTTACATATCTCCAGATAAAGTATTTTTATTTTTAGTGAATGCATCTGGCGGTATTGCATTACTCGTTTATCTCGTTATAGCAATTTCACATTTCAAGATACGTAAAAAAATGGGGAAAGCAGAACAACAAAATTTGAAAGTGAAGATGTGGCTTTTTCCATATGTAACATATGTTACAATTGCTGCGATTATAGCAGTTTTAGTTGCAATGATCGCAATTGAATCTTTACGTTCACAGGCACTATTAACGATGCTTGTTACTCTTCTTATAATAATTTCTTATTTTATTTTTAATAGAAATAAAAATAGTACAGTATTGAATTCCGAAAGTAAAAATGAGGAATCTGTTCGATTCTAATTTCTTGTTTTAGAAGAGAGTTACACCCAATCATTGCTATAAAAGAATCATAGAAACAAGTAATTACTATTGTCATAGTGAATATAAACTTTTTTCTTGACTTTTTATACGAAGGCGAGCAGAATGGTAAAAAAGGAAGGGGGGATGATGTTGGAAGAGTACGTATTAGAGCTGTATAACTTGTTATATACGACAGAATGGCAAGATATTGTTTCGTTTCTAGGAATAGTATTTTGCATGAAAATTGTAATTGTATATATGGAAGAGCAAGGTATGTTCTATTCCTTCTCATCTCCGTTCGATGTGCAGCGCGAGCCGTTGCTAAACTATGCCAATGTGAATTACGAACAATTTCCTTTTGTACTATTCTTTATGATTCGATTTATAACAGCAATTGTAAAGAAGAAGGAAAGTGATGATGAAGAGTGCCACGCAACTTGTAAGGTAGCTAATGTTTTTTAAGCTAAATACAAGGAGGAGATTTATATGTGGTTTCGATTTCTTATGATTGGTTTCTTTTCATTAACAGCAATTTCATTAATGGGATATCAAGTGTCTGAAATTTTTCAAGCATATAGCGATACATTTTTTAACAAAAATTAATCGCGTTGCTATTTGAATAATAAAGCGATAAAATCCTTCTTAAGAAGTTTTATTAAGAAGGATTTTTTTCTTTGTCTTGTCTTGCTGTGTCAAACTATTGTCACATTTACACTGTGAATAATATGTTAAAATAGTGAGGTTATGTATACATACTTGAAGGAAGAGGGAGTGACCATTTTGGTGAATCAATCAACAAATCAGAAAAGCTATGCTCCTATTGTGATAACGCTTTCTGTAATTGTAAATGCGATTATTTTATTTTTGTTCTTTGGACCTGTTGGCTATGAAGGAGAAGTACATTTTGATGTAACAATTTTACCAATGTTAAATGCGATTTTTAATAGCTTTACGTTCGTATTCTTATTAGCAGCTTTATACTCTATTATTAAAAAGAATGTGAAAATGCACCGTGGTTTTATCCTCGCAGCATTTACAACGACGTTGCTATTTTGTGTTTCTTATTTATCGTATCATTACTTGGCGCCAGCAACACATTTTGGCGGAGAAGGGTTCATTAAATATGTGTACTTCATTATTTTAATTACGCATATTATCCTTGCTGCAATTATTGTACCACTTGCATTGTTTGCACTTGTATTTGGTTTTACAAATCAATTAACACGTCACCGTAAAATTGTACGTTGGACGATGCCAATTTGGTTATATGTAAGTTTATCTGGTGTTATTGTTTACTTAATGATCTCACCTTATTATCAATAAAAGTCTCAGCCCTTAGGCTGGGGCTTTTTTGTTAAGCAAATCTTTTTGTGAAATGAAAAAAATATGGTATACAAAAGTATAGTTGCTTTTCATATAGAAGGGATGGTAAAGAAATATGCAAAATTTTGTATTTCGTAATCCAACGAAACTTATTTTCGGTAAAAATCAATTAGAACAGTTAAAAACTGAAATTCCACAGTTTGGTAAGAAGGTTCTTCTCGTATATGGAGGAGGCAGTATTAAAAGAAACGGTATTTATGATAATGTAATTTCTATTTTAAAGGATATTAATGCAGAAGTATTTGAATTGACGGGTGTTGAACCGAATCCTCGTGTATCAACTGTAAAGAAAGGGATTCAAATTTGTAAAGATAATGGAGTTGAATTTATTTTAGCAGTTGGTGGAGGAAGTGTAATCGACTGTACGAAAGCGATTGCTGCTGGTAGCAAATATGATGGAGATGTATGGGATATTGTAACGAAAAAAGCATTTGCTAGTGAGGCATTACCATTTGGCACTGTACTTACTCTTGCTGCGACAGGTTCTGAAATGAATGCAGGCTCGGTAATTACAAATTGGGAAACGAATGAAAAGTATGGATGGGGAAGCCCAGTTACATTCCCGCAGTTTTCAATTTTAGATCCAGTTCATACTGCATCTGTACCGAGAGATCAAACGATTTATGGTATGGTAGATATTATGTCACATGTATTAGAACAATATTTCCATCATGGAACGAATACAGAACTACAAGACCGTTATTGTGAATCTGTTTTAAGAACAGTCATTGAAACAGCACCTAAGCTTTTAAGTGATTTAGAAAATTATGAGCATAGGGAAACAATTTTATATTGCGGAACGATGGCGTTAAATGGCATTTTAGCGATGGGAGTAAGAGGTGACTGGGCAACTCATAATATTGAACATGCAGTTTCTGCTGTTCATGATATACCGCATGGAGGTGGGCTTGCGATTTTATTCCCGAACTGGATGAAACATGTTGTAGAGGAAAATGTAAGTCGTTTTAAACAGTTCGCTATTCGTGTATTTGATATAGAAACAGATGGCAAAACAGATAAAGAAGTGGCGTTAGAAGGAATTGAGGCACTGCGTCAATTTTGGACTTCAATTGAAGCGCCAGCAACATTAGCTGATTACGGTATTGGAGAAAATGAAATTGATATAATGGCTAATAAAGCGATGGTGTATGGTGAATTTGGTAACTTTAAAAAATTAAATAAAGATGATGTTCTAAGTATATATAAAGCTTCTTTATAAGTGAATTTAGAAAAGAAACCTATTTGATTGTTTGATCGAATAGGTTTCTTTTTTGCTGTTTATAAGCGTTTATGAATGTTTGTGATTATTTTTGAATGTTTGTGGTTGATTTTTGTGACCGTTTTCATTATACTGTAATCAAAGAAGAGGTGAATAAAATGTTAACTCCTGAACGTCATCAAATGATATTGCAACTTGTAAAAGAACAGAAAGTTGTAAAATTACAGCAATTAGTTGAAAGAACAGAAAGCTCTGAGTCGACAATTCGCCGTGATTTAGCACAATTGGAAAAGCAAAGGTTATTAAAAAGAGTTCATGGTGGTGCCGCTGTTTTAACAGGAAAAGGGCAAGAACCAACGATGGTTGAAAAATCATCCAAAAACATTCAAATAAAACAACAAATTGCTAATTATGCGGCTAGCGTTGTTGAACAAGGTGATTGTATTTATTTAGATGCAGGGAGTACAACATTTGAAATGATTCCATTTTTAATCAATAAAGATGTTACTGTCGTTACGAATGGACTTATGCATATTGAAGCTTTAGTTGAAAATAATATTCGTGCGTATTTACTAGGCGGAATGATGAAGAGTAGGACGAAAGCTTTAATCGGTGCTATGGCACAGGAAAGTATGCAGAAGTATCGCTTTGATAAATGTTTTTTAGGTGCAAATGGTGTACATGAACAGCTTGGCTTTACAACGCCAGATCCAGAAGAAGCGCTCCTAAAACAAATGGCATTAACATTAGCAAACGAAGGATATTTCTTAATTGATGAAAGTAAGTTTTCAGAAGTTGCGTTTGCGAAAATTGCAAATGTTGAAGATGCAAATATTATTACAAACCATTTAGAAATTGATTTAGAAAAATATAAAAAACAAACCAATGTAATTGAGGCTGATAAACAATGATCTATACAGTTACTTTAAACCCATCTATTGATTATGTAGTGCAAGTTCCTTCTTTTGATTTAGGAACAATAAATCGAGCGGAGAAAGATATGAAGTTTCCTGGAGGAAAAGGAATTAATGTTTCTCGTGTTCTTCAGCGTTTAGGTGTTAAAAATATAGCACTTGGATTTACTGGTGGATTTACTGGTCAATTTATTAAAGAGGTATTACATGACGAAGGTGTAACAACAAACTTCGTCCAAGTAGATGAAGATACTCGCATTAATGTGAAAATAAAAGGGAAAGAAGAAACAGAATTAAATGGCCAAGGTCCTATTGTAACAAAAGAGCAGTTCGAACAGTTAATGAAAAAAATTGAGAGTATGCAACCTGGAGATTGTGTTGTACTCGCTGGGAGTGTACCAGTCTCTATTCCAAGTACCTTTTACGAATCAATCGCTGCGTTTGGAGCTGAAAAAGGTATTCGTGTAGTAGTAGATGCAAGTGGAAGTGCACTGCAACATGTAATTAAAAATAAGCCGTTTTTAATTAAGCCAAACCACCATGAACTTGGTGAGTTGTTTGGAGTGGAGCTTTCAACAGTAGAAGACATTTTACCTTATGGAAGAAAATTAATTGAACAAGGTGTAAAACACGTTATCGTATCGATGGCTGGAGAGGGAGCTTTATTATTTACGGCAGAAGGTATATATGAAGCGACTGTTCCAAAAGGTGTTGTAATTAATTCAGTTGGGGCCGGAGATTCTCTTGTTGCAGGGTTTGTAGGCAAATATGAACAGACAAAAGATATTGAAAAGGCATTTCAATACGGCGTTGCAACAGGGAGTGCAACAGCATTTTCAGCTGATTTATGTAAGAAGGAAAAAGTAGAAGAATTATTGTCGCAAGTAATTGTAGCTAAGCGATAGGGGGAAGCAACATATGAAAATTACAGAACTATTAAAAAGGGATACAGTCATTATGGATTTGACAGCTTCAAATAAAGAAGCTGTCATAGATGAATTAGTTGAGAAATTAAACGGGGCAAATCGTTTAAATAGTAAAACGGAATTTAAAGAAGCTATTTTAAAGCGGGAGTCCCAAAGTACGACTGGAATAGGGGAAGGTATTGCAATACCTCATGCGAAGACAAAGGCTGTTAAACAACCATCGATTTGTTTTGGTAGAAGTGTAAGCGGTATCAATTATGAGTCGCTTGATGGACAACCGGCACACTTATTCTTTATGATTGCTGCAAGTGAAGGAGCGAATAATACTCATTTAGAAACGTTGTCTCGTTTATCGACATTATTAATGGATGAAGGGTTTCGCAAGCAACTATTAGAAGCGAAGGATGAAAGTGAGCTTCTTCAACTATTTGATGAAAAAGAGAATGAAAAAGAAGAAGAGATTGAAGTTGCAAAACCAGAAGGAAATGAACCGTACGTACTTGCTGTTACAGCTTGCCCAACTGGAATCGCTCACACATATATGGCGGCGGATAGCTTAAAAGCAAAAGCGGCAGAGTTAGGAATAGCGATTAAAGTTGAAACGAACGGATCAACAGGTATTAAAAACGGTTTAACGAAAGAGGATATTGAACGTGCAACAGCTATTATTGTTGCGGCAGATAAACAAGTAGAAATGAATCGTTTTGCTGGTAAACATGTCATTCAAGTGCCAGTTGCTGATGGGATTAGAAAAACGGAAAATCTGCTTAAACGAGCTGTCAAACAAGATGCACCAATCTTTAAAGGTGTAAAAGAGGATGGGAAAACAGAAAGTATTGAGAGAGAAAAAGGATTAGGAATTTATAAGCATTTAATGAGCGGTGTAAGTAATATGCTTCCATTCGTTGTTGGTGGCGGGATTTTAATAGCGCTAGCATTTTCGTTTGGTGGTATAAAGGCGGAAGGTCCTTTAGCTGAATTGTTCATGTCAATTGGTGGAGGAAAAACAGGTGCGTTTTTATTCCTTGTACCAATTTTAGCTGGATTTATTGCAAGCTCTATTGCTGATCGTCCTGGTTTTATGCCTGGTGTTGTAGGTGGATTTTTAGCGGCGAATGCGAATGCTGGATTTTTAGGTGGATTAATTGCTGGTTTCTTAGCTGGATATGTTGTTTTAGGGTTAAAAAGATTATTTTCAGGACTACCAGTACAATTAGAAGGAATTAAACCTGTTTTGTTATATCCAGTCTTTGGATTATTGATTACAGGAGTTGTAATGCAAAAAGTAGTAATTCCGCCTGTAGTAGCATTAAATGAAATGTTGACAGGGTGGTTAAATGGTTTAAATGGTACGAATGCTATATTACTAGGTCTTATTTTAGGTGGTATGATGGCAATTGATATGGGTGGTCCAATTAATAAAGCGGCATTTACGTTTGGTATTGCTGCAATAGAAGCACAGAATTTTGGAGTGCACTCAGCAGTTATGGCTGGTGGTATGGTACCGCCACTTGCGATTGCATTCGCAACTACATTCTTTAAATCAAAGTTTACAGAAGCGGAACGTAAATCTGGTTTAACAAATTATATTATGGGAGCATCGTTCATTACAGAAGGTGCGATTCCGTTTGCAGCTGCAGATCCGGTTCGAGTAATCGTAAGTTGTGTTGTTGGTTCAAGTATTGCAGGTGCGTTATCTATGTTATTCCAAATTACATTACCGGCACCGCATGGTGGTTTATTTGTAATAGCATTAGTAAATAAACCGTTACTATATATTTTCTCTATATTAATTGGAACGATTGTCTCGGCTATTATGCTAGGTGTTTGGAAAAAGAAAGTTCAATAACAAATGAAAAGAGAGTAGCTTTTAGTAGCTGCTTTCTTTTTATTACAAAAAAATAGGTTAACAATGGAATATTGATGCTTTTTGGTAAAAGATGTAATGAATTTTGGGTTTTTTGTAACAAAAAAGTAACACTGTAATTTTTTCTGGAAAAAGTTCTTGTGCTCGTATGTAAAAAATATATGAAAACCATTGGAGATTGTATTAAAAATACATTTTATTAATATGGAAATTTATGTTACAGCTCATTAATCGTATATTACGAATGCTTTGTAATTGTGTGATTTCTAAAAATTCTAAAAATCTGTTGCTATAATGAAAATACGAAAACAAAGCAAATGGAGGCTATTCATGAAAAAATTATTAAGTATAGCAACAGCAGCAGTTTTTGGTCTTGGGATTTTTGCAGGTTCTGCTAAAGCGGAAACAATTGTAACGACAGACGTATTAAATGTTAGAGAAAACCCAAATGTAGAGTCAAAGCTTGTAGGTAAAGTGTTAAGTGGGAATACACTAGATGTTATAAATACAGAAAATGGATGGACAAAAATTAAGTTGAACGGTAAGGAAGCGTTTGTAAGTGCTGAGTTTACAAAGAGCACATATTATGTAACGGCGGGCGTATTAAATGTTCGTGCTGGAGCGAATACTGATTCTGAAATTTTAGGTAAACTTAATAAAGGTGATGTGATTGAAACGACGAATCAAGTTCAAAATGAATGGTTACAATTCGACTACAATGGAAAAGTCGGATATGTTCACGTGCCATTTTTAACAGGAACGGCACCTGTAATTGAAAAGAAAGAAGTTGTAGCTCAAGAAGAAGCGCCGGCTAGAACAAATACGCCGGTTAAAAATAATACAGCAGTTAAGAATAAAGAGTCTGTTAAGAGTAACGATTCTATTAAGAAGGTAGAATCAAGTAAACCTGTGGTAAAAGAAAAGCCGGCTGCAAAACCAGTTGCGAAATCTACTGAAACAAGTGCGCCTACTGGTGGTCGTGAAATTACAGTAGAAGCGACGGCATATACAGCAGATCCGAGTGAGAATGGTTCGTATGGTGGTCGTGTATTAACTGCAATGGGGCATGATTTGACAGCAAATCCAAATATGAAAGTAATTGCTGTTGATCCGAAAGTAATTCCGCTTGGCTCAAAAGTATGGGTAGAAGGATATGGAGAAGCGATTGCTGGAGACACTGGTGGTGCGATTAAAGGAAATCGTATTGATGTATTAGTCGGTTCAGATGGTAGTGCTAATAGCTGGGGGCGCAAATCTGTAAAAGTGAAAGTTATACAATAGGTTATCGATATTAATATAAAAAGCGGTTGCTTGAAATTATGTAAGCAGCCGCTTTTTATGGATTATTGAAATGGATAAATAGTTTTACCTGTAATAATTTTATATGCACTGCAAAATTGCGTTTGTATATATTCTGTATTTTTATTTTCTACATGTAATGTTGTTTCATGGAGAGTAGAATGAAAAGCCCGTAGTAAACAATTTAGGGCGAAGTATAATTCCTCTTGTGAACAATTTTGTTCTTTTGTAGAAGTAGCTAAAATGAGGTCTTTTGTCAAAGATGAAAAATTGATGGTGGATTGTTTCATAGTTAACTCATCCTCTCGAAACTATTTTTATCATGTATATGCAGAATTGGACAAACTATGTTCTTTTTTATATGTAATTTCATGTACCGAAATGAAAGAACTTGCAATCATGCCGTTAAAATTGGTAAGATTGGGTATAATCAATAGATGGAGTATATTACATAAAGAGAGTTGAATGATATGGGAGAATTGCAACGTGAAAAAGTTGCTGTCATCATTGGACCAACTGCTGTTGGAAAGACGAAGTTAAGTATCGATCTTGCCAAAGCGTTGAACGGTGAAATTATTAGTGGTGATTCCATGCAGATCTATCGAACGATGGATATTGGAACTGCAAAGGTAACAAAAGCAGAGATGGACGGAATTCCACATTATATGGTCGATATAAAAAATCCGGAAGATTCATTTTCTGTCGCGGAATTTCAAGAACGTGTTCGCAAGCATATTCAAGAAATTACAGAACGTGGTAACTTACCAATTATAGTTGGTGGAACCGGTCTTTATATACAATCTGTTTTATTTGATTATCAGTTTACAGATGATGCTGGTGATGTGATATACCGAGAGCAAATGGAAAAGTTAGCTTTAGAACGCGGTGTGGAATATGTACATAAAAAATTGCAAGAAGTAGATCCAGAAAGTGCAGAGCGTATTCATGCAAATAATGTACGACGTGTCATTCGGGCGTTAGAAATTTTCCACACGACGGGTGAAAAAATGAGTGACCAAATTGAGAAACAAGAAAAAGAGTTACTCTATGATGTTTCATTAATTGGCTTGACAATGGATCGAGAAATGCTATACGATCGCATTAACTTACGAGTGGATTTGATGATGGAACAAGGCCTATTAGAGGAAGTAGAAGGGCTGTATAATAGAGGGATACGAGATTGTCAATCTATTCAAGCGATTGGATATAAAGAAATCTATGATTATTTTGAGAATCGAGCCTCTTTAGAAGATGCGGTATCACAATTAAAGACGAATTCGCGTCGTTATGCAAAGCGTCAATTAACGTGGTTCCGTAATAAAATGGATGTCACGTGGTTTGATGTTACAGACGGTGAAAAAACGTCAGAAATTTTACGATACATAGAAGGAAAGTTACAAGTAAAGTCGAATAATAGTAAGTAGAGAAAAAGAGGAGGATTCGACATGAAGCAATCAATCAATATTCAAGATCAGTTTTTAAATCAACTCCGTAAAGAAAATACGTTTGTTACGCTGTACTTATTAAATGGTTTCCAGCTTCGTGGACTAATTAAAGGATTTGATAATTTTACAGTCCTACTGGAAACAGAAGGTAAGCAACAGCTTATTTATAAACATGCAATTTCTACATTTGTACCACAAAAAAATGTTTCAATTGAATTAGAATAGTAATGAATTATTGTACATAACAAAAAAAGAGCGAGTTTCTCGCTCTTTTTTTATTTGTCATAAACAATATATAGTGAAATTTAAGCGATTCTAAATACAGTAAGGCGGATGTTAGTATTTCCTGTCGCAGGAATCGTAATCTCATTAAGAGTAGATTGGACAGAAATTCTTGCACCAGCTACTAATGTTTCGATTGTAGTAAATGAAAGTGAGTCGCCTATTAAATTTGAAGAGAAATTATCAGTTGCGACTGCTCCATTAATTGAAATTCCTACTCCGAGTGGAGCGCATCCTGGCGCAGTTGTAGAAATGGATACGCTAATTACATAAATACCACCGTTGATAACAGTAACTGTATCTGTGCCGTTGAAGATAATATTGTTTACGTTAATTGCAGTACTAAAAATAAAGTTATTAAATTGCAGTACTGTTTGCTGAATATTGTTTGTTACAACAATTGTTGCTACAGGGAAGCTAGGTCCAGTTGGCCCAGTAGGTCCGGTAGGCCCACCAGAAGGTCCAGAAGGTCCAGTAACTCCTATACCAGTAGCGCCGGTAGCACCCGTTGGTCCTTGAATGCCTTGAGGTCCGGTAGCGCCGGTAGCACCCGTGTTACCTTGAACACCTTGAGGTCCAGTGGCACCCGTAGCACCCGTGTTACCTTGAACACCTTGAGGTCCAGTGGCACCAGTAGCACCTGTGTTACCTTGAACACCTTGAGGTCCAGTAGCACCCGTAGCACCTGTGTTACCTTGAACACCTTGAGGTCCAGTAGCACCAGTAGCACCTGTGTTACCTTGAACACCTTGAGGTCCAGTGGCACCCGTAGCACCTGTGTTACCTTGAACACCTTGAGGTCCAGTGGCACCCGTAGCACCTGTGTTACCTTGAACACCTTGAGGTCCAGTAGCACCGGTAGCGCCTGTGTTACCTTGAGGCCCCTGAGGTCCGGTAGCACCGGTAGCACCCGCAGGTCCTTGAGCGCCTGTATTGCCGGTAGCGCCTGTGTTACCTTGAGGCCCCTGAGGTCCAGTAGCGCCGGTAGCACCCGCAGGTCCTTGA